>JBCCDZ010000309.1:0-3662 GCA_039030525.1 Pseudomonadota bacterium
CCGCTTTGTCGGCATGAAGTCGCGCGGCATCTACGAAACACCGGGCGGCACCATCCTTCTGACTGCTCATCGCGGCATGGAGGAGCTCACGCTCGACCGCGGCGCGGGCCACCTGAAAGACGAGCTGATGCCGCGCTATGCTGAGCTGATCTATAATGGCTTCTGGTGGAGCCCAGAGCGCGAAATGCTGCAGGCCGCGATCGACCATTCACAGCGCTACGTCTCCGGCGAAGTGAAAGTGAAACTGTATAAAGGCGGCGTGCATCTGGTTGGCCGCGACAGCCCCTACTCGCTCTATCGCGAGGACATCGTGACGTTCGAAGACGATCACGGCGCGTATGATCAGAAGGATGCGGAAGGCTTTATCAAGCTGAACGCGCTGCGTCTGCGGATTCTGGCCGGGCGGGATCGGAAGTTTGGGAAGAATTAGGCGGGCGTTGCCCACATTCTACCGTCTAGCGCTCCCCACAGCTTGTCTGTGGGGCCCAGCACGCGATCTCGCCGCACGACCGGGAGCGGTCTGTTCACTCCCGATCTATGCTGCAAGTTTTCGTGATGGATTGCCCAGACGAGCTGGGCAAAGCGTTGAAGCGCGCGCGGGCTCGAAGTCAAACAATGAGACAGTGAGAGGTTGAGTCACAAGCATGGCTCGCTTGAAGTCCGCTCATGGCTCGGTTTGACTTTATCGCCGCGTATATCATGGCCAATCGAAAGAATGGCGCAATCTATACCGGGTGTTCGTCTGACCTTCCTGCGCGGGTCGGCCAGCATCGGGACGGCGTTGGAGCAAAATTTACAAAGGCCTATGCCTGCCCGCACCTGGTTTGGTATCAGTGTTTCGATGAAATGCCGTTTGCCGTGAAGCGCGAGAAACAAATCAAACGCTGGCCACGGCAATGGAAGATCAACTTGATCGAAGCCAAAAACCCGGTCTGGTTGGATTTATCAGGTGAGCTGATTTAGCGAACGCCAGGAGTGTCTCTTCAACGCGCCCTCGGATAGGTCCCTTAAACCAGTGGAGGGGTCAGGTGAGAGGTTCGAGTCCTCAACGCCCCACCAAACTTTCAGCCATCCGGCTGCCCGCGACTGGAAACGTCGTGTTAGTCCGACATTGCACCCGCTCACTCTGCGCAAAGTCCAGGATCAGGTCTGCCAGGGCGACCGGCGCGTCGCGGGCAATCAGGTGCCCGGCCGTGTCGATATGCGCGACCCGCAAATGCGGGCACAGCGCGCGAAAGCGGCGTACCTCTGCATTCGACATTGGCCCATGCTGCCCAGCCCGCACCAGAAGTAGCGGCAACGCGATTTGCGACGCCGCGTCAGTAAACAGATCCGGCTTGGACAAGATGCTATCGACCAATGGTGACTGCACCAGGCCTTCACCCTGCTGTGTCAGGAAAGATCGCACGCGGTCCGGGTCTGGCGCTGGGACGACATCGACCAGAACCAGGCCAGACAGGCGTGCTTGAATCTGCGCCTCTGCACAAGCGAGCAATAAAGACAGCCCCCCGAGCGATCCGCCGACGACCAGCCGTATGCTGGGATGCGCGCGCAACATGGCGGCAGCGTCAGCGGCGAACGCTTCAATGCCATCGCTCACAGCGCCGTCGCTATCGCCATGACCGCGCTGATCATAAGCAATCGAGCTGATGCCGGATCGGGCCAACCGTTCCTGCACCGGTCGCCAGACATGCCGCCGCTCCCCGCCTGCATGCAACAACAGAATGTCCGGCGTCTCGCCGCTCAAGGAAGCCATCAGGCGTGTGCCTGCAATCGTCGTTTCAACCTGCTTCATTTTTGCTACCTTGACTACTCAAGGTTCGCAGCGTTACTATATTGAGCAGTCAAGGTAAAGGGCATTGTCATGACTGACGCTAGCAAGCCGCGCATCCGTCGTTCCCCGGAGGATGCCAGGCGGGTCTTCCTGACCTGCGCCGAAGCGGTGCTGGTCAGCGATGGGTTGAGCGCGGTTCAGATGCGCGCCGTGGCCCGCCGCGCGGGTGTAACAGACGCCGCGCTCGCTCACCATTTTGGCAATCGCGACGGCTTGCTTAGTGCATTGATGGATCATGTCGTGGCAAAGGTTCGAGACGCCGTCACCACGATTGTAGACGCCTGGGACGGCGCGTCCTCGGACATTCGCACGCTGATTGTGGAGCTGGATCGCCTCTATGCCCAGGGGTATGCCGAACTCGCGCAGGCGCTGACGCAGTCTGGTTGGCGAGATCAAGGCCCGCCTATCTTGAAACCAGTCGTCGATGCTTTGATCCGGCAAAATCAAAATCCGGATACGCAGGATAATGACATACGCCGTGTGCTGGCGAGCTTGCATATGGATCTCGCGCTGTCGCCCCTTTATGGCGATGCGTTTCGGCGCAGCGTCGGTCTCAGGTCCAATCGGAACCGGAGCGAGCATCTCGCCTGGTGGGCGACCAGCATTGAGCAAATGTTACAGGCGCCCACCCCCCGCAATTGAGCGAAAGCCCTGACAAAAAGCCGCGCGGCGATCCGGCGTCTTCCAAATTCCCGCACATCTCGCTTAGCGTCTGTCGTATCGGAGGGACCCTATGGCTGACATTTCACTCTATCTCGCGGGCGGGCTGACAATGCTGATCGCGATCGCTCATGGCCTGATTGGCGCCACGAAAGTGGTTGGCCCCAGCACGGCGCCGAGCGCCGACGCAAAACGTATCATGCATGCCATCATGTTTCTGTCTGCCGTCTATTGGTTCATTGGCGGCGCGGTCCTGGTCGCGGCACCGTTTCTGTTCGAAGGCGAGACCCGAACCTGGGTCATTTATGTCGTCGCTGCGATGCTCGTCACGGGCGCGCTCGGCAATATGTGGGGCACCCGGGCGAAGCATTTTGGCGGCTATTTTCTGCTCGTGGTTAGCGGCCTCGCTTTCATGGGTGCCTGAGCGGCATCTTGTGTTCTGACGCGCGCTGTCCCAAATGCAGGGTCAGACATGAACCGGCCGGAGGAGCGCCCAGTAATGACCACCCCTATTTATCAATCGACCATCGGCGTGATGATCCGCCAAGCTGAAGCCCTGGTGGGCATTATGACAGCGGGCCGCGAACATCTTGGCGCTGACGCTGACGCCTTCATCAATGAGAAACTGGTCGACGACATGCTGCCTTTCTCATTCCAGATCCGCGCGGTCGCACATCAATCGGCTGGCGGCATCCATTCAATGCGCTCTGGTCAGGCCGGTCCGCCCCCAGACATGCAGGTGGCATCTTACGCTGACCTCGAAACGCTACTGGCAGACACGATTGCAGAGCTCAAGACGATTGAAGCGTCGGAGTTGGACAGCCTGCTGGATAACGATCTCGTCTTTGTCCTGGGCGATTTCAAATTGCCGTTCAAGGGGCTTGGCTTTCTGACCTCCTTCCTGATGCCAAACTTCTTCTTCCATATGACCACCGCCTATAATTTACTGCGCCAGAAAGGCGTGCCGATTGGCAAGCGCGAATATCTCGGCGCCATGGACATGAATATGGATTAGGCATGCGCGCACGCGATCACTTCATCGACACGATCAAAGCCGCCAATGTCGAAGGCGGAAGCGAGCGCGTGCGCGAGGCTTTGGCCAGTTTTCTTGTGGAATGGGATGGCCCGCCGCCCTGGATTGAGGGATTAGAGCGCGGCGATTTTTCCG
>JBCCDZ010000310.1:0-3634 GCA_039030525.1 Pseudomonadota bacterium
CCGGTCTCGGTCTCACCTGACATTTACGCGTCTCCCGTGCTGCAACAGCCCATAAAAGATTCCCGGCGACCTGTCATCGGTCGCCGGGAGCCAAAAGCACTTATTTTTTGAAGCTCTAAGACTTGGTCATAGAGGCGACTTCTTCTGCGAAGTTGTCTTCGGCCTTTTCAATGCCTTCACCGAGCTTGAACATCACAAAGCCGACCAATTCTGCGCCGCTATCTTTGATGAATTGCGCCACGGTCTGATCAGGGTTCATGACAAATTGCTGCTCGACCAGAACTACTTCTTTATAGAACTTCTTGATCCGGCCTTCGATCATCTTCTCGATGACATTGGCAGGCTTGCCGCTTTGCTCAGCTTGCTCAGTCAGAACCTGTTTCTCTCGCGCGACCAATTCCTGGTCGAGATCTGCAACGGTGGCAGAGGCAGGCGAGGTCGCCGCGACATGCATCGCAACTTTCTTGCCGGCATCTGCCAAGTCACCTGATCCGTTCAAACCAACCAGAACTCCGATCTTGCCCATGCCAGGCGCTTCAGCGCTGTGAATATAGGCTGCGACAGAATCTGCTTTTATTTGCGCGGCGCGACGCAGCGCCATGTTTTCGCCAATCGTACCCACCAGACGTTTGATATAGTCATCGACGGTGCCGTCGCCATCTGGCGCAGCCGCCGCAGCAACCGCTTCTGTCGTGCCATCAGTGGCGAGCGCCAGTTTGGCAATATCAGACAATGCGCCTTGGAACGTCTCGTTACGAGCGACAAAGTCAGTTTCAGCGTTCAGCTCAACAACCGAGCCGGTTTTGCCATCGTCTGAGACGACAGCAGCCACCAGGCCGTCGGCAGCCGTACGGCCCGACTTTTTAGCGGCCTTTGAAAGGCCTTTTGCGCGCAGCCAATCAACAGCGGCTTCAACGTCGCCACCATTCTCAACCAGCGCTTTTTTAGCGTCCATCATACCTGCGCCAGTCTTGTCACGCAGATCCTTGACGAGGGCAGCGGCAATCTGAGCCATCCTAGTCTTCCTTCTGTTCAAACCCGGAGGTGTTTAAGCTTCAGTCTTGTCTTCTGAGACTTCGGCAGTTTCTTCTGTAGCGGTTTCTTCCGAAGCGGCTTCTTCCGTAGCAGTTTCAGCTGCGTCGGCGGCGGCCAGATCGGCCTCAACCAACGCTTCAATGTCTTCAGAGTCGCCCAGATCGATGCCGAGCCCTGCAGATGATTCGGCAAGACCGTCCATAACCGCATCGGCGATCAGGTTGCAGTAAAGTGAAATGGCGCGGGCCGCATCATCATTGCCAGGGAAAGCAAAATCGGCGTCGTCCGGGTCGCAATTGGTGTCGACCACAGCTACGACCGGGATGCCGAGCTTGCGGGCTTCTTTGATCGCGATCGCTTCCTTATTGGTATCGATCACGAAGATCAGATCCGGCAGACCGCCCATATTGGCAATTCCGCCGAGGGCTTTGTCGAGCTTTTCACGATCACGCTCGAGGTTGAGCAATTCTTTCTTGGTGAAACCGGTTTGTTCTGAATCACCCAGAACTTCTTCAAGTTCACGCAAACGCTTGATTGAGTTGGAGACGGTCGACCAATTGGTCAGGGTGCCGCCAAGCCAGCGATGGTTCATGTAATATTGTGCGCAACGCTGAGCTGCTTCCGCAACCGGTTGAGACGCCTGACGCTTGGTGCCGACGAACAGCACGCGGCCGCCTTTGGCAACAGTGTCGCGGACCTTTACCAGAGCCTGGTGCAGCAGCGGTACGGACTTAGACAGGTCCATAATGTGAATGCCAGAACGCGCGCCATAGATGAATGGCTTCATCTTGGGGTTCCAGCGGTGTGTTTGGTGACCAAAGTGAACGCCAGCTTCGAGCAGTTCACGCATCGTGAAATCAGGCAATGCCATCTTAATTTTCCTTATCCGGTTGACCGGCATGATCCCTATCGAGCCTCACTTGAGGGCCGACACCGGAAGGACCACGCATCGGGGGTTATTGCGCGCGTCTATACAGGAAAATGCAGCCTGTGCAACAGGACAAGATCAGGTTGAGCGGGCTTAAGCCGCTTCGTGGTCGACTCGGGCCACGCCTGGCGCCGTTTTCAAGGCCCGTAAAGCCTCTATCCCAGTCGGATACGTGTCAGGCAAACGCAAGGTCACAACGCGGCCATCTTCGATCGGCATGCGGACAAATATCTCGCCCCGGTCCTGGCCTGATGCACCTTTCAATCGCGTCGCAATCGCCGCCAGACCGGTGAGGTCTGCACCTTTTTCCAGTTTAACTGAAAGCGCAGGCGCTTTTTTAGCAATCCGGGCTTGCTCAATCGGCTGAACCCGGCGCGCGGATAAGCGGATTTCGTCTTCCCGGCGGCGCACTTCGGTTAGAATGACCACAGCCGAGCCGGGTTCCAATTGCTCCCGCACATCCGACAGCAATTCCGGCATCACCATCAATTCAACTTCGCCTGTCGGATCGGACAGGGTCAGGAAGGCAAATTTCCCGCCATTACGTGCTGGCTTCTCAACCCGGCGACGGACCACGCCAATCAGTTCGATCGGGCGACCATCAACTGCGGTCTCTTCAATATTCATCGCATAAGTGATGCGGCCCTCTTCAAGACTGTCTAGAATATCGTCCAACGGGTGGCCGGAGAAATAGAAGCCGATCGCAGCAAATTCCTGATCCAGCTTTTCCTGCATGTTCCAGGCCGCCGATTTCGGCAGATCGGCCCGCATGGCCGGCTCAGCTTCGCCAAACAAGCCACCCTGCCCGCCCGCGCGATCTTCAGCGGATGAGGCGCAGGTTGCCGCCAGAATAGGCGCTGACTTCAACACCCGCGCGCGGTTCGGCTCCATCGCATCGAACCCGCCAGCTTTCGACAGCTGTTCGAAACATTTCTTATTGATGTCTTTCGGGTCAACGCGTTCAGCCAGGTCGTGGAGGCATTCAAACGGTCCATTCGCCTCGCGTTCACGCACCAGGTTCGCCATCGCTTCAGGTCCGACGCCCTTGAGCGCACCGAGGGCATAAACAATTGAATCGCCATCGACATCAAAATCCGATGTCGAGACATTCACATTTGGCGCAATCACCGGAATTTTAAGGCGTTTCGTCTCCTGGAAGAATGCCGCGAGCTTGTCCGTATTGTGCAGATCCAGGCTCATGGACGCGGCCAGGAAGGCGACCGGGAAGTGCCGCTTGAGATACGCCGTGTGATAGCCAATCAAGGCATAAGCTGCCGCGTGCGACTTGTTAAAGCCATAGCCCGCAAACTTTTCCATCGTATCAAAAATGTCATTGGCCAACGGCGCTTCGATGCCTTTCAGCTCTTTCGCGCCCTTCAGGAAGCGTTCGCGCTGGGCGACCATTTCTTCAAGCTTCTTCTTACCCATGGCGCGGCGCAACAAGTCGGCTTCGCCAAGCGAATAGCCAGCAATTTCCTGCGCCATCCGCATCACCTGTTCCTGATAGACCGGTACGCCATAGGTCGCTTGCAGGATCGGTTCGAGGTCCGGATGCTGATACTTGATCGTGTTCGGGTCTTCCTTACCGGCAACATAGACCGGGATGTTGTCCATCGGGCCGGGGCGATACAGCGAGATGATCGCAATGACGTCCTCGAGGCTGCCCGGGCG
>JBCCDZ010000311.1:0-3623 GCA_039030525.1 Pseudomonadota bacterium
CAATTGGCAAATACTTGTTCACGTCTGGCTCAACCGGCATGCCAAAACCGGTGCCAACCACTCAGGGTGCGATGTGTTCCATGATTGGCGGGGTCGAAGGCTTGCGCGATGATGCGCGCGATCCCGAATATGATCCGACCATACCTGACAATGTGCTCGACTGGCTGCCATGGAACCACATTTCCGGCTCGAATGTGAATTTCAATGGCGCGCTCTGGAACGGTGCCACATTCTGGATTGATGGTGGCAAGCCGACAGCAGCATTGTTTGGCGAAACCATACGCAACGTTCTCGATTGCAAACCATCAACCTTTGGGACGGCGCCCATCGCATTGGCCATGTTGGCGGAAGCGATGGAAGAGAATGAAGAATTGCTGCAGGCTTTCTTCGCCAATATGCGGTCGATTGGTTATGGCGGTGCGACTCTGTCAGATGATCTCTATGACCGCATTCAGAACCTGGCGATCAAAGCCACGGGCCGACGCATTCCAATCATCACCATGTATGGCGCAACTGAAACGCAAGGCATTACAGTCGTGCATTGGGAAGTTGAACGCGTGGGCCTGATCGGTCTGCCCATTCCCGGACTGACCCTTAAATTGGTGCCGACCATGGGCAAACTGGAAGTGCGGGTAAAGGGCGAGACCGTCATGCCGGGCTATCTCAACCTGCCTGAAAAGAATGCCGAAGTGTTCGATGAAGAAGGCTATTACTGTCTTGGCGATGCGGCCAAGTTTGTTGATGAAGGCGATCCGAACCAGGGCATCATTTTTGATGGCCGCGTTGGCGAGGATTTCAAACTCTCTTCCGGCACCTGGGTCAGCGTTGGCGTGTTGCGGCCGGACCTTGTTGCGGCTTGTTCGCCGCTGGTGTTTGACGCGGTGATCTGCGGACAGGACAAGAATTTCATTGGTGCCATGTTCTGGCCGTCACCCGCCGCGTTCGAAGACTATGTGAAAACAGCGGGCGGCGATCAGATGGCAGCCTTCATACAGTTGCACCAAGATCTCGCAGCAAAAGTAGCGGCTTTCAATGCGGCAGAACCCGGGTCTTCCCGAAGGATCAAGCGATTCCTGGTTATGACCGAACCGCCCAGCATCGACAAAGGCGAGATCACGGATAAAGGCTATGTGAACCAACGCATGACACAGGATTGCCGCGCCGACCTGGTCGCCAGTCTGTTCGTTGAGTCACCGCCGCGCAATGTGGTGCAGTTTTAAGAGTCTATATGAGTCACGCCCCGCGCCAACAAACCGGATTAAAGCTTGGCTTGATCACGCTCGGGATGGTGATGGCCGGCTTCATGGCTGTTTTTCTGCTGGGTCCGGACCAAGACATTCCAGACGCCGGTCCGCCGCAAGCTCGTCCTGATTTGCTGGAAACGCTGACAGACGCGCCAACGCGCAGAGCGGTCGAGGCTTTGCGAGCAGCGTCGCCCGGTACATTCGCGCAACTGCAAGCCGAAGCCGCTTTCGCTGTGAATGACGGCGCCGATGAAGGCGCGCTGTCTACGCTTACGCTGGAAGCTCTGTTCGGCGAATTTCAAAACCAGGCGCTGGTCTTCCGATCCGCGCAAAGTGCCGATTATCACGCCATAATAGTTGAACTGGCGAACGGTTTGAAACAATTGAAAGCCAATGACAGTTCTTGGTGTGAAGGCGATCATATAGCCGCTTACCTGGCCCAGAACGACTCCGAACTTGTGCCGACATTATTGGCTGAATTTCCGTATCGGAGCCCGCAATATGATTGGGCGATGGATTGGATGAGTGTGATTTTAGTCACGGCCAAGAAGGCGCAAGATATGCCGGTTCGCAATCCTCGCCCTGGCTTTCGGGACGAAGCCGCGCTCCAGCAAGCCGGCCTGGCGCTTGGGTCTGAGCAATGGGGCCTGGCTTTGCAGATCGCTGCCTTCGCCAATTCAGAAGGCACGTCTCATGCAAAAATGCAGGAAGTTGTTTCAGGCATGGATGTTTGCGCGCTCGGGATTGCCGTCGAAACGGTGTCTGAGCGATTGCCAGACGATGTGCGGGCCCGGATCTGGGCTGATTTGATGCCGGAAGTCATGATTGGAAACACGCCTTATGTAATGTGGCGGGTCACCGGCTATTTCTTCATCGGATAAGCGTTGCGCTGCCGGGATGCTTGCATAGCAATTGTCGCTTTCCTTTCGTTGACGTTTCTGCCTTTTAATCACCATGCTTTCGGTTTTAAGATCGCGTCATGGCGATGGATGACACTCTCAAATCCTTTATGGACAAGTTCAAAATGCCGGATTTTAACGGCATGGATTGGAAAGGCTCCACTGAAGGCTTGCGTCAGAGCTTTTATCGCGCCAGCCGGTCGGTCGAGCGCGACCTGCCAGATCTGGCTGAGATTTCAAATCTCATTGTCGATGGTGCGGATGGGCCACTAAAAGCCCGGCTCTATGTGCCACTCGCTGCCGGGATCGCACCGGCACCGGCCATTGTCTTCTTTCATGGTGGCGGTTTCGTTCTGGGTGACATTGATACCCATGATGTGATGTGCCGCCGATTGGCCGCCAGCTCGCGCTGCCGGGTCCTGTCGATTGACTATAGACTGGCGCCAGAACACCAATTTCCGGCCGCGCATAGGGACGCATTGGCGGCTTGGGCCTGGGCGACCGATCGCAACAATATTCTTGGATTCGATCCAGATCGTATCGCCGTGGCGGGCGACAGTGCCGGTGGAAACCTCTCGGCCTATATCGCACAGGAAACAGGTCGAACCGGTGCATTGATGCCAGCGTTTCAACTCTTACTGTATCCTCTGGTTCAGTTCGCGGATATTCGCGCCAAGCGCATGTCCTTTCAGGAGGGCGGCTTTTTTATCTCGCCGAACCTGTTCGACTATTTTCGCGACAGTTATGTCGAACGCGAAACTGATCGGATGGACAAACGCGTCTCACCGCTTTTTGCGCCTGATGAAGATTTTGCCGGACTTGCGCCGACGCATCTGGTCCTTTGTGGTTGGGACCCGCTCAAGGATGAGGGCAAAGCTTATGCGTCAAAACTGGCGGCCCACGGCGTACCGGTAACCATTAAGGAACATCCAGGCATGGTGCACGGTTTTATGAATATGACGGCGGTTTCTATGCCTGCACGTAAAGCGATTGAGGACGCCGGATTGGTGGTCGGTAAGGTGCTCGGCGCTCGCGATTGAATTCCCCTCGCCACGAGATTGACATATGGTTAAGATAATCCAGGGCGGGCAAGTAGATTAGGGATTGAGGACCATGGCTAGAATGGCAAATTGGGTCAAACTGTCAGCGTTGACGGCAAGTGCATTGACCTTGATCGGACTCACCGCTTGTGACCGGCAGCAAGAGCGCCTGGACCGGATTGGCGAGCTCGGCGATGCCGTGCTCGGCCAATTGGGCGGCGAGGATGTCACTTCTGACAGCGAACGCGACAAGTACCGGTCTGTGTCCGTCGAAGCGCGCGCTTTCGCTGGAACGATCCTGGACCGAACGGTGGCCGTATCAGATGAAGAGGCCGCGCCGCGATTTGTCATTGGCTCAATTGTAGCCAAACCTTCCGCGTTGCCGCCAGCCGTCGATTTTGCTGCGGTTATGGCAGAGCCTGAAATGTCGCTCGGCGTCG
>JBCCDZ010000312.1:0-3620 GCA_039030525.1 Pseudomonadota bacterium
CCCGGCGTCACTTCGAATTGAGCGACGAACTGTTTGCCCGATTTCATCATCGTCTCGGTCAGTTCTTCGCGATTGGGCAACAGAATGCGAGACGCGATCAGCAAGTAGACCATCCCGACACCGGCCAGCATCAGTCCGAACACAGATTGATCGAAAAAGCCGAGCTGGTTGGGTGTCAGCCTTTCATAAGCATCTGCCGCGAGCAGATTGGTCGAGGTGCCAATCAACGTCGTCATGCCGGCAAATATCGAAACAAAGCTGAGCGGCATCATCAGGCGCGATGTCGAGGCGCCCATGCGCGCCGCGATGGCTGACATGATTGGCAAGAACATGATCACGACAGGCGTATTGTTTGTAAACGCACTGGTCACGAAAACGGCAGCAAAAGCCCCCATCAATGTGAGGAAGGGGCGTTTGTCATAAGAGCGCACCAGAGCCTTGGTGGGGCCTTCCAGAGCGCCGGTCTGAAACAGGCCCTGACCGACCACGAGCAAGGCCATAATTGTGATGAGAGCCGGGTTTGCGAACCCTGACAGCAACAAGGCGAGCGAGATTTCACTGCCATCATAAGACGTCGCGCCGGGCACACTGAACAAGAGCAGCAAGCCAGCGATCACCGAGACTGAAACAAGCTCCATCGACCAACGATCGAGCATATAAAAAACAATGGTAACGCCGACGGCCGCAAGGCTTGCCCACATTGGCCAGTGAGCCAGTATTTCTGCGGACATTGGACCTCCCGAGCGATTCTAACGCTGCGGCTTAGTCTTAGGCGGTCTTGTCGTGGATGACCAGTACAATCGATATTCGCCGATTGGCCGCATTTTCGGGCGCGTTCTGTAATAGTGGCCGCGTATGCGCGAGCCCGGTTACGCCCAGAATGCGTGCTTCAGCGACGCCCGCATCAATTAATAATCGGCGTGCAGAATTGGCGCGGTCGGACGACAATTCCCAGTTCGAATATCCGACGGTGCGACTCGGATGCGCGTCCGTATGTCCCTCAATCGTCACGGACAAAGGAAGGGCAGCAATGGCGCGGCCAGCAATCCGGGTCAGTTGCACGCCTGTTTCATTCAGCGATCCATTGCCGGTTTCGAACAATGGGCGTTCAGCCATGTCTGAAAGCTCGATACGGATAAAATGCGGGTCTTCGGTGATGGTGACGCTTGACCCGAACGCGGCGAGATCTGGATTCGAGCGCAACGTTTCTGCGATCGTTTGCGACGGTGTCGATGTTTGATCGGTCGCTGTGCTCGCTCCGAACTGTTGAGCCAGGGTCTGGCGCTCATCCTTAGAGACGCCGTGAATGATCCACATGATCAGAAAGAAGGCGCACAAAGCGGTCAGGAAATCAGCGTAGGCCAGTTTCCATGTGCCCAGCTTGCGGGCAGACGCAGCGGGCGTTCTGCCCTTATTGCGCCGGGATGAATAAGCTACTGCCATATTTTTCCCTAGAGACCGTTCTGGCCTAGTTTGTGTGCTTAGTGCATCACGGTGAATATCGATTGAGAATCGCGCGATAGATTTCCGTGAAATTTGACCGATCTAGAACGTTTTAAATGTAAGGAGGGGGTGAATGGCGAAGACAGCATTTCTGGGCCTGGGTGTAATGGGCTATCCGATGGCGGGCCATCTGCTGAAAGCAGGACATGACGTCACGGTTTGGAACCGCTCCGCGGCAAAGGCAAAGGCTTGGGCAAGCGCGCATGGCGGGACGGCCGCGGCAATGCCCGCTGAAGCAATCGCAGATGCTGATTTTGTCTTCTTTTGCCTTGGCGATGATCCTGATGTTCAGGCCGTCTATGACGGGTTGGATGCCGCGATCACACCGGGGATGATCATCGTTGATCACACCACAGCCAGCGCCGGTCTGGCGCGTGCTTTAGCCGCGCGTGCAGACGCCAAAGGGGCATCTTTCATCGACGCGCCGATCTCTGGCGGGCAGGCCGGGGCCGAGAAAGGCCAACTCACGATCATGTGCGGCGGCGCTGAAGCTGCGTTCCAGAAAGCCGAACCGATTATGGCGGCTTATGGCAGGCGGATGACTTTAATCGGAGAGAGCGGCGCGGGACAGCTCGCCAAATCGGTCAATCAGATTTGTATTGCCGGAATCGTGCAGGGACTTGCAGAAGGCATGCACTTCGCGGACGAAGCTGGGCTCGACATCGCAAAAGTGTTTGAAGCGATCAGCGGCGGCGCGGCGCAAAGCTGGCAAATGGAAAACCGCTGGGAAACCATGAGCCAAGCCGAATACGAACATGGATTTGCTGTGGACTGGATGCGGAAAGACCTGCGCATTACATTGGAAACCGCGCGCGAGAATGGTGCCAGCCTGCCTCTGACCGCGATGGTCGATCAGTATTATGCAGACATCCAGGCCATGGGCGGCGCACGCTGGGACACGAGCAGTTTGCTGGCGCGCATGGGGCGGAGGAAACCTTAGGATGCGCCGCCTCGACCTGCACATGCGTGACGGCGAATTGTTTGAGACCGCCCTGAGCGCCATTCGGGCCGCTAATCCCGTCGATTATGTCGTCATTCCTGTCGAGCAGAAAGACCGGCGATACGTTTCTGTGTTTCTTCGCGATGGAACCGGCCAGACCTTGATGGACAATCTCCAATCCTGTCTCGAGAATGAGAAAGACTGGCGCATCTCGCTCGTGCCGCTGGAGGCGACCGCGCCCGCGATTCCGGAAGACGCGAAAGCGCCGAAAAAGAGCAAGATGCTGACGCGTAAACTGGCTTTGCGCGAAGAGATTTATCAGGACGTCGTCGAAGACGCGCAATTGGATCGCGACTTTCTTGTCTTCGTTGTTCTGTCTACGATCGTAGCAGCGATCGGTCTGCACTCGAACAGCGTCGCTGGGGTGATCGGAGCGATGGTGATTGCGCCTTTGCTTGGTCCGATCCTTGGATTCTGTCTCGGTGCAGCTCTTGGAGATCGCAAACTGATCGTGGATTCAGCTGGAACGCTCGGCATTGGCGTCCTGCTGGCATTAGCGTGTTCCATCCTGATTTCCTTTTTCATCCAGGTGGACTTCACCAGTCGGGAGTTAATGTCACGCGCGGAGGTGCGTCTGGACGGCGTCGCTTTGGCGATCGCGGCGGGCAGCGCGGCGGCGATTTCGCTGACGCGCGGGGCGAATTCAACATTGGTCGGTGTGATGGTCGCGGCTGCGTTGTTGCCGCCGGGCGCAGCGGTCGGCCTATTTATCGGAACAGCAGAATGGGCGCTCGCGTCGCGCGCCGGTTTGTTGCTCGCATTAAACGTTGCGAGCCTGATCGTCTCGGCTCTGGTTGTGTTCAGAATACGTGACATCCGCCCGCGAACCTGGATGGAAAAGAAAGGCGCCGATCGCGCTGTGGCGCTCAATATTGCGCTGTCAGTGGTCTTGTTGGTGATCGCCATCGTGTTGATTTTGGTCTTGGACCTTGGGGCAACCGTTTCGATTGGCTAAGGTGACCTGAAACAGGGGAAAGCCATGGCCAAAGCCAAGAACATGGTCTTTGCGGGGTTGGTGGTGATCATTCTCGACGAGTTGCTGCAGAAAGGCTACGGGTTGGGGTCGGGCATTTCGCTCTTCATCGCCACCAACATCTGCGAGAACATCGTGTGGAAA
>JBCCDZ010000313.1:0-3598 GCA_039030525.1 Pseudomonadota bacterium
CCGGAGCAAGGACGCGGACGCTGTCAATTCCGGAACCAATGCGGAAATGGGTGCTCATATGGCGCGGCGCCATCAACACAAGCGACCACGCTTCCGGCCGCCCGCAAGACTGGCAATTTGACAGAACGCGCTGACGCGACGGTGGCGGAATTGCTTTATGACGCTGAGAGCCAGCGCGTGACCGGTGTGCGGGTCATCGATACCAATACCAAAGAAGAAACCATCTATCGATCGCGAATTGTGTTCCTATGCGCCTCCTGCCTTGGCACGACGCAACTATTATTGACCTCGCAGTCCGAGGCCATGCCGCGTGGACTAGGCAACGCGCACGATATGGTCGGACGCCATGTCATGGATCATATGTTTGGAGTTGGCGCGACGGGGACGCTGCCAGGCCATACGGATTTGATGGAGTACGGCCGCCGACCAAGCTCACTTTATGTGCCGCGGTTCCGGAACATCAATCCAGACCCCGATGAGGATGCCGACTTTATTCGCGGCTATAATTTCCAAACCTGGGGTGGCGGACGCAGTGGACCACAAGATTATTCTGGCTTTGGTGCTCAGCTGAAATCACAATTACGCGTGCCGGGCGCCTGGCGAATCCCGTTACATGGGTTCGGCGAAGTTCTGCCCTATCATAGAAACCGTGCCTTCCTGGATCAATCTCAAACCGATGATCTTGGCATGCCGTTGATGCGGTTTGATGTCGAATGGGGCGAGAACGAACGCACAATGGCCGTCGAAATGGCGCGAGAAGCTGTCCGGATGCTGGAAGCAGCAGGCTGTATAGATATTGAGGTCCGCCCCGATATCGGCGCGCCCGGTATTGGCATTCATGAAATGGGAACGGCCCGGATGGGCGATGATCCAACGCTGTCTGTGGTCAATAAATGGAACCAAATGCATGCCGCAGAAAACGTGTTCATTACCGATGGCGCCTTCATGACATCTGCCGGCACGGTCAATCCCACAATGACCTACATGGCTTTCACCGCGCGGGCCGCCGCCCATGCGGTCGAGCTTGTACAATCAGGTCAGATATAAAAGGGAGATGTAGCATGGACCGAAGAAAATTCCTTATGGCTATGAGCGCAGCCCTTGGCGCACAGATGATCGTGCCTTTGCAGCGCATCGTAACGGCGCAAGCACAGATCGATCCGATCAGCTTTACGGGCGGCGCAGATTTATTCTCAAACGTTGAACGAGAGACGGTTGCAACGCTGAGCGAGATCATAATTCCGACGACAGATACACCAGGCGCGATCGCTGCTGGCGTGCCAGACTATATCGAATTCATGCTCAGTGAATGGTATGACAAAGACGAACGCACCCGGTTCCTGGTTGGGATCAAGCAAGTCGTCGCTTACGCCCAGGCGAAAAAGAAGACTGACTTTAACGCACTGACAGAAGACCAACAAATCGCGATTGTGCAACGCATGCATGATGGGCAGATGCCGATCATGTTTGACGGCGGCCGCGTCTTCTTTGAACACATCAAACAGCTAACGCTGGCGGGGTATTATACGTCCGAGATCGGCATGACCGTCGAACGAATCTACCTTCCGGTTCCGGGCAAATTTGATGGCTTCTATCCATATCAAGACGCCGGAACTCTATTCACTTCATAATGGCCGGAGCGCCAAACTTCTGTCGAGGACCTCATCATGTTGAACCGACTAATTCTGTCAGCTGTCTTGATCATGAGCGCGGGATGCGTTTCCGCCAAAGCCGATGACAATAATGGCACAACGCCATTCTTGCCAGGCGGCGAATGGCGCGTGCATGATTCAACGCGGCCGCTTCCTCCGGTCGTCACGGCCAGCATTGGCCCAATCAACGAATTTGCAGCGCCGCCGTCCGACGCCATCATTTTGTTTGATGGCTCGGATGACTTGTCAGCCTGGACGCCGGAGGTCGACGACGCCGAGCTCTGGCCGGTGGTTGATGGCGTGCTGATGACCAACGCATCCGGGGACAGAGCCGCGGAGGGCGTGCAAGTCAGCGGTCTCAAGACAAAGGCTTACTATGGTGATGTTCAACTTCATCTGGAGTTTCGTATCCCGGTCACATCGACCGGTGCGACGGGACAGCAATACGGAAATAGCGGCGTCTATTTCATGCAAAAGTACGAGGTTCAGGTCTTGAACTCTTTTGAGAACGAAACCTATGCCGATGGGTCCGCGGCGTCGCTATATGGCTGGAAACCACCGCTGGTAAATGCCAGTCGCCCGCCCGGCGAATGGCAGTCGTATGACATCATCTTCAAAGCGCCCAGGTTCGATGAGAGCGGCACGCTGGTCGCCCCCGCTTATGTGACGATGTTTCACAATGGCGTCCTTGTGCACAATCACCAAAAGCTGCTCGGCATCACCATCTGGCGAGACATTGCAGAATATGAAGCGCACGCAGACAAGCTTCCATTTGCGTTGCAGCACCATGGTGAGACGGTTCACTACCGCAATATCTGGCTGCGGCCGCTGTCATGATCAATCGCCGTGATCTGATGGTCGGCGCGGCCGTGACCGGCGCCTTGTCGGCCACAGCGTGCGCCATCGGGCCGACCGCGGCCGCGCAACGCGCAGGCCCGGAAAAGTTCCGGATGAAATTTGCACCGCATGACGGCATGTTCCGGCACTCAGCGGGCGAAGATATTATCGATCAAATTCACTTTGCGGCGGATCAAGGGTTTACCGCCTGGGAAGACAATGGCCTGGCTGGACGTACGGTCGAAACGCAAACCCGCATTGGCGAAGCGTTGGCTGCCCGCGAGATGGAGATGGGCGTTTATGTTGCCGGCATGCGGGACGGCTTTTGGCAAAATCAACCTGTCTTTTCGGGCGAAGACCCGAGCCATCGCGAAGCTTTCCTGGCCTTGATCACGGAACAAGCTGAAACGGCGCGACGCGTGAATGCAAAATGGACGACGGTCGTCCCCGGCTTTACCGACCCACGCCTGCCGCAGGGGTTTCAAACGGCCAAGATTATCGACCTACTGAAGCGGGCTTGCGATATCTATGAACCGCTCGGCCTGACCATGGTGCTGGAGCCTCTGAACACGCGGCGGGATCATCCAGGTGTATTCCTAACCACGGTGGCGCAGGCTTATGAGATATGTACGGCAATTGATCGCCCTGCGTGCAAGATCCTGTTCGATATTTATCACGAACAAATCGAGCGCGGGAATTTGATTCCCACGATCGACCTCGCGTGGGACCAGACCGTCTATTATCAAATCGCCGACCATCCCGGCCGCAAGGAACCGGGCACCGGCGAAGTCAATTATAACAATGTTCTCGGCCACCTGCTGACCAAAGGCTATGACGGTATTGTTGGCATGGAACACAGCAACGCACAGCCAGGGCAAAGCGGCGAGTTAGCTGTGATCGAAGCTTATCGCCGCATCGATCAAAGTTTTACCTCGACCAAATAAACCGCCTGGCGGCGATGCTGTAACTCAGACGTCTTCAATCAGCCGGGCGCGAACATCGCGCTTGAGGAATTTCCCACTTGCATTGCGCGGGAACGGGTCATCACTGAACCAGACATATCGCGGCACTTTGAACTTGGCCAAACGGCTGGCACAATGCGCCTTCAG
>JBCCDZ010000314.1:0-3560 GCA_039030525.1 Pseudomonadota bacterium
ATACTCCCCATTTTTGGTAATAACGGTAAGGTTGGTTTCCTGACTAATAGGTTTACCGACATCATCTCCCGTATGCCTAATTTTGATTATGGCAGCGCCGATGCGACCCGCAATGCCGATGGCGCCAGCTGGAAACGGACCAATTGGCCAAAACCGGACGCGCCGGAAGAAACCGCAGCGCTGGACGGCAATTGGGTTCTGTTGGAATCCAAGCTTGAGAAGAAAGTCAAAGCCGCGGCGCCTGGCGCCTCGGGCGCTGACATTGAACGCGCCGTTAAAGACTCGGTTCGCGCCATCATGATGATCCGCGCCTATCGTGTGCGCGGACATCTTCAGGCCCAACTTGATCCGCTCGGCCTGGAAGTTTCGGAATACCAGCCTGAACTTGATCCCAAGAGCTATGGCTTCGAAGAGGCTGATCTAGATCGCGAGATCTTTATCGATGGTGTGCTTGGCCTGGAGCATGCCAGTGTGCGCCAGATTCTCGATATTGTTCGCCGCACCTATTGCTCGACCATTGGTATCGAATTCCAGCATATTTCGGATCCCGAAGAGAAAAGCTGGCTGCAAGAGCGGATTGAAGGCCCCGACAAAGGCGTTGCGTTTACGCCAGAGGGCAAGAAAGCCATTCTGTCCAAGCTGATTGAAGCCGAGACGTTTGAGCGCTTCCTGCACAAACGCTATCCTGGCACCAAACGCTTTGGTCTCGACGGCGGTGAAGCCGCGGTCCCGGCATTGGAACAGATCATCAAGCGCGGCGGCGCGCTCGGCGTCGACGAGATTGTGGTCGGCATGCCGCATAGGGGGCGTCTGAACATGCTCGCCGCGGTGATGGGCAAAGAATATGAGAAAATCTTCCACGAATTCATGGGCGGCTCGACCCAGGGCGAGACAGAGTTCGGCTCGGGTGATGTGAAATACCATCTCGGCGCGTCATCTGACCGTGAATTTGACGGTAATACGGTTCACCTGACCATGAATGCCAACCCGTCTCACCTGGAAGCCGTCAACCCTGTGGTGATGGGCCGGGCGCGAGCCAAGCAGTTCATGCAATATGAAGAGAGCGGCAATCTCGACCGGTCGAAAAAGCTGCCGCTTCTATTGCACGGTGATGCCGCGTTTGCTGGGCAAGGCGTGGTGGCTGAGTGTTTCGCGCTGTCTGGCCTGCAAGGCTATCGCACAGGCGGGACCATCCACTTCATCATCAACAACCAGATTGGTTTCACGACCAGCCCGATGTACTCGCGCTCGTCGCCGTATCCGTCAGATGTTGCCTTGATGGTTCAGGCCCCGATTTTCCATGTCAATGGAGATGATCCTGAAGCGGTGACCTATGCCGCAAAAGTCGCGACCGAGTATCGCCAGAAATTCGGCAAGGACGTGGTCATCGACATGTTCTGCTACCGTCGCTTCGGCCATAATGAAGGTGAC
The DNA here is from genome assembly GCA_039030525.1 of Pseudomonadota bacterium. Taxonomy (GTDB): domain Bacteria; phylum Pseudomonadota; class Alphaproteobacteria; order Caulobacterales; family Hyphomonadaceae; genus Henriciella. The sequence goes on from JBCCDZ010000314.1 coordinate 1,432, forward strand.
GAACCGATGTTCACCCAGCCGGTCATGTACACACGGATCAAAGGTCATAAATCGACCCGTGAACTGTACAGTGAACGGCTCGTTTCCGAGGCCTTGATGACGGCAGAAGAGGTTGAGACGGAAGTCAAAGCCTTTGAAGCATTCCTCGACAAGGCGTTTGACGATGGCAAAGAGGTTGTCACCAGCAAAGCCGATTGGCTGGAAGGCGAATGGGAAGGCCTTGGCCTGCCGGAAGATGATGATCGCCGCGGTAAAACCGGCGTATCAAAAGCCAAACTGAAAGAGCTTGGCGAAGTCCTCACCACGGTGCCTGAGAATATCGGCATCCACCGCACTTTGGGCCGGGTCATGAAGGGCCGCGCCGACGCGATTACCTCTGGCAAAGGCCTTGATTGGGCGACCGCCGAGCATCTCGCTTTTGCCACCTTGCTGGACGAGGGCTTCCATGTCCGTCTGTCGGGCCAGGATTGCGGCCGCGGGACATTCTCGCAGCGCCACAGCCACATGATCGATCAGAAATCGGGCGAACGCTACACCCCGCTCAACCATTTGCGCGATGGCCAGGCCGAATATGAAGTTATCGACTCGCTGCTCTCGGAAGAAGCAGTGCTCGGATATGAGTATGGCTATACGCTGGCCAATCCGAATGCCTTGGTGATGTGGGAAGCGCAATTTGGCGACTTCTCAAATGGCGCTCAGGTCTTCTTTGACCAGTTTATTTCGTCGGCGGAGCGCAAATGGCTGCGCATGTCCGGCCTGACCATGCTTTTACCGCACGGCTATGAAGGGCAGGGACCGGAACACTCTTCCGCTCGGCTTGAGCGCTTCTTGCAAATGTGCGCCGAAGACAATTGGCAAATCTGTAACCTGACGACGCCGGCCAATTATTTCCATGCGTTGCGCCGTCAGATCCACCGCGACTTCCGCAAGCCGCTGGTGATAATGACGCCAAAATCCCTGCTGCGACACAAGCTGGCAACCAGTGCGCTGGACGATATGAACACCAAATCGTCATTCCACCGCGTGTTGTGGGATGATGCAGAGACGCCAGACCGCGAAGGCAAGGTGAAACTCGTCCCGGACAATAAGATCCGTCGTGTCGTTCTGTGCTCCGGCAAGGTCTATTACGACCTGTTTGAAGCCCGCGAGGAACAAGGGCCAGATGATATTTATCTGCTCCGCGTGGAACAATTCTACCCCGTGCCGCGTAAAGCTCTTATGGACGAGTTGAAACGGTTCCCGCAGGCCGAGCTGGTCTGGTGCCAGGAAGAACCGCGGAATATGGGGGGATGGACATTTATTCGCGATGAAATCGAATGGGCCGCCAACCATGTTGGCAGTGCGCATGCCCGACCTAAATATACGGGGCGGCCACCCGCTGCGGCGACAGCCACCGGGTTGCTCTCGACCCACAATAAAGAGAAAGATGCGTTTATCTCATCGGCCTTGAGCGACAAGCCTGTAGAAGACAGCCTGGTCACCTAATCAGACACTTTTAAAGACGAAGACAGAGACCAAACATGACCGATATCACAGTCCCAACCCTGGGTGAAAGCGTGACCGAGGCGACCGTGGGCAAATGGTTGAAAACCGCCGGGGAGCCCGTCGCCAAAGACGACGTCCTGGTTGAGCTTGAAACCGATAAAGTCGCTGTCGAAGTGTCTGCGGAAGCGGCAGGCACTTTAAGCGAAATCGTTGCTCAAGAAGGTGACACCGTTGAAATCGGCGCTCTGCTCGGGCGCCTTGGCGGGGCGAATGGGGCTGCGAAAGCAGCACCTGCAGCGGCGGAAGCTCCTGCACCAGCACCGGCACCAGCAGCGGCGCCTGCCGCCGGCAGCGCGACCGTCGATGTCACGGTGCCAAGCATGGGCGAAAGTGTCGCCGAAGGCACAATTGCCAGCTTCGCGAAACAAGTCGGTGATGCCGTTTCCAAAGACGAAACCATTGCCGAGATTGAAACCGACAAAGTCGCCCTGGAAGTACCCGCCAGCGCCGATGGCGTGATCGCCGAATGGCTCGTCGCCGAAGGGGATGGCGTAACGCCAGGCGCCGTGATTGCGCGGATCTCGGCAGGCGCCGGAAGCGCGAGCGCGACAGCAGTTTCTGCGGCACCTGTGCAAGTTTCTGCA
>JBCCDZ010000315.1:0-3541 GCA_039030525.1 Pseudomonadota bacterium
CATTATTAAGTGAAGAAACTCGGGAGTCGCCCATGAAGGTCCTCGTGCCTGTCAAACGGGTCATCGATTATAATGTCAAAGTCCGCGTAAAATCGGATCAGACTGGTGTCGATTTGGCCAATGTTAAAATGTCCATGAACCCCTTTGACGAAATCTCTGTCGAAGAAGCCGTTCGGATGAAAGAAGCTGGCGCTGCAACAGAAGTTGTCGCCGTTTCTATTGGACCACAGCAGGCGCAAGAAACCATTCGGACCGCCCTCGCCATGGGCGCCGATCGCGGCATCCTGATCAAGTCCGATGATGATGTCGAGCCGCTCGGCGTCGCCAAATTGCTGGCGAAAGTCGTAGAAGCGGAGAGCCCGGATCTGGTTATTCTCGGCAAGCAAGCGATTGATGATGACAGCAACCAGACCGGCCAAATGCTGGGCGCGCTGCTGGGTTGGCCGCAAGGCACGTTCGCGTCTGAGGTCAAAGCCGAAGGCGGTAAAGTAAGCGTCACGCGCGAAGTCGATGGCGGTCTGCAAACCGTCGCACTCGATGGCCCGGCCATTGTCACGACGGATCTGCGTCTGAACGAGCCGCGTTACGCGTCTCTGCCAAACATCATGAAGGCCAAGAAAAAGCCGATCGACATGAAAGAGCCAGGCGATTATGGCGTCGACGTTTCACCGCGTCTGACCGTCGTCAAAGTGACTGAGCCACCGGTACGCGAAGCGGGCGAAAAAGTCGAAGACGTCGCCACTCTGGTTGAAAAACTCAAAACTGCGGGAGCTGTATAATGGCTGTTCTTGTAATTGCTGATCACGACAATGCGGCGCTGAGCGACGCGACCGCAAAAACCGTCACCGCAGCGAAGACGTTTGGCGGCGATGTTGACGTTCTGGTTGCCGGTAAAGGCGCCGGCGATGTCGCGGCTGCGGCGGCTGGCATCGATGGCGTCCGCACGGTCCTGCACGCCGATGGCGACGCTTATGAAAAGCAGCTTGCCGAAGCTATGGAAGCGTTGATCGTACCGCTGATGGATGGCTATGACGCGCTGTTCGCACCCGCCACCACGATGGGTAAGAACGTGACCCCACGCATCGCGGCGAAGCTCGATGTGATGCAACTGTCTGACATTATCGGCATTGAAGGCCAGGACACATTCGTGCGCCCGATCTATGCTGGTAATGCGATCATGACGGTAACATCGTCTGATGGCAAGAAAGTTGTCACGGTTCGCGGCACAGCATTCGAAGCAGCTGGCGCTGGCGGTTCTGCCGCGGTTGAAGCCGTGGACGCGCCTGCCGGTCCGTTTAAGTCGACTTTCGTCTCTGAAGAGATTGTGGCCAACGATCGTCCGGAACTCACCGCTGCGAAGCGGATCGTATCTGGCGGCCGCGCGCTTGGCTCTGCGGAAGAGTTTGAGCGTCTGATGAACCCATTGGCTGACAAGCTTGGCGCCGCCGTTGGCGCGTCTCGTGCGGCGGTTGATGCGGGCTATGCGCCAAACGATTACCAGGTCGGACAGACCGGTAAAATCGTTGCGCCTGAGCTCTACATTGCAGTCGGCATCTCCGGCGCGATCCAGCACCTGGCCGGGATGAAAGACTCCAAGATCATCGTTGCGATCAACAAGGACGAAGAAGCGCCAATCTTCCAGGTCGCTGATTATGGCCTGGTCGCGGATCTTTTCAACGCCGTACCGGAACTGACCGACGCGCTCTAATCGTTGAGAATAACTGAAATTGAATGAACCCCGGCCTTGTGCAGGCCGGGGTTTTTCTTTGCGCGGTTCGCACTAGGCTTATCTGAGGCAGGAGGGGATGACATGCGTAGCGAAATCGCAAAACACCTGGATCACGACCCACATTTTGAGTGGCGCGGTCAGACCGTAACACGGCTGGAAAATCTCTCCGACATCGTCTTCGCTCTGGCGCTCGGCATGTTGCTGCTGACGGATACGCCGCCCTCAACCTATAGTGAGCTGATCTCGTTTCTGATCAATATCGTGCCGGTGGCCGCGGGCTTTGCGATCTTGTTCGGAATCTGGAACGCGCACTTCACATTCTTTCGGCGCTACGGTCTGGCGGACGGCAAAATCGTCTTCATAAACAGCATGATCTTGTTGCTCGTGCTGTTCGTTGCCTATCCGCTGCGCTTCATCTTCGACAGTCTTTTCGGCTACGTGATTTTTCTCTTTACGGAGGATGCTACCCGCCTGATGTTAAGCGAAATGAACTATCAGAACTCGGCGCGTGGGGTCGCCATCTTCAATGCTGGGTTTGCAATGATTATTTTTCTCACCAGCTTGATGTATCAGCATGCCATAAGCAAAGGGAACATGCTTGGCCTTAGCCAAAACGAGATCCAGGTCAGCAAGCGGACCATGTGGCGGTATCGCGGGGAAACCGCAATTGCCAGCCTGGTCGTCATCCTCGCAATTTTCACACCCCTTGGCCCATTTTCAGGGGCTTTGCTGGGCTTGAGCTGGCCGAATGCGGTCTATTGGGAAAACCGGTTCAAGTTGGTCGAGACCTAGGCGCTGATATGCGCCACGACGCGGCGCGCGTGCGGGCGGTCGCGATGCTCGAACAGATAAATTCCCTGCCAGGTCCCGAGCGCCAATTGCCCGCCTGAGATCGGAATAGAGAGCGAGGTTTGGGTCAGCGCGGATTTGATATGGGCGGGCATATCATCCGGGCCTTCGGCGCGGTGAACCAGATAGGACATGGACGGATCATTCGCAGCGGGCACCAGACGCTGGAAGAAGGCGTTAAGGTCGCTCTGAACATCCGGGTCGGCATTTTCCTGGATGACCAAAGAACAAGACGTGTGCTGACAGAACAGGGTCAGCAGGCCGGATGAGGCGGCCTCAGCGTCGACAAATGCTTGCACGTCCGAGGTAAACTCATACAGGCCTGCGCCCTCTGTGGAGAGCTCAAATGTGGCTTGCGTCATGCGCCCTCATCCAATGCAAAAAGAGCGACCCGAGAGCCGCTCTTTTTGAACTTAAGTATCCAGGAAGCTGCGCAATTTGCGGCTACGGCTTGGATGTTTCAGCTTGCGCAGCGCTTTCGCCTCAATCTGGCGAATCCGTTCGCGCGTCACAGAGAATTGCTGCCCGACCTCTTCCAGCGTGTGGTCGGTATTCATCCCAATACCGAAACGCATGCGCAGCACGCGCTCTTCACGCGGGGTGAGAGAGGCGAGAACCCGGGTCGTAGTCTCGCGCAAGTTCGACTGAATGGCTGCATCAACTGGCAATAGCGCCGCTTTATCCTCGATAAAGTCGCCAAGGTTTGAATCCTCATCATCACCAATTGGCGTTTCGAGGGAGATTGGCTCTTTCGCAATCTTGAGAACCTTGCGGATCTTTTCCAGCGGCAACCCGAGTTTCTCGGCCAGCTCTTCCGGCGTTGGCTCGCGGCCAATCTCGTGCAGCATCTGACGCTGTGAGCGGACAATCTTATTGATCGTCTCAATCATATGCACCGGAATACGGATGGTTCGGGCATGGTCAGCTATGGACCGCGTAATAGCCTGGCGGATCCACCATGTC
>JBCCDZ010000316.1:0-3527 GCA_039030525.1 Pseudomonadota bacterium
ATGATGGCTTTGGATGGACTTTCAGCGGATGGCATGGGCGCCATTCTGGCGAAACAGAAAGCGGCAAACATTCGCGATGGCATTCCATCAGCGGAGCAGCGCGAAGCCTGGATCGACAAGTCGATCGACTTGCTGGTCACACATGGTGACGCCTTAGCGAAAGCGATGGCAGAAGATTTTGGCCATCGCTCGGTCGATCAATCCAATCTCACTGATATTGCCGGATCGATTGGCGCCCTGAAATTCTCGCGCAAGCATTTGCGCAAATGGATGCGCGCGGAAAAGCGCAAGGTTGAGTTCCCCCTCGGTCTGCTCGGATCGAAAGCGCAGATCCAATATCAACCAAAAGGCGTGATCGGCGTGATCAGCCCGTGGAATTTTCCGGTCAATCTGACCTTTGCGCCAATGGCCAATGTCTTCGCCGCCGGCAATCGGGCGATGATCAAACCCTCAGAGTTTACTGAAAAGACCAGCGAATTGATGGCTGAGCTGGTTTCGAAATATTACACCGAGGAAGAAGTCGCGGTCGTCACCGGCGGTCCGGATGTCGGCGCTGCGTTCACACAGCTGCCTTTCGATCACATCATCTTCACCGGCGCGACCTCGATCGCACATCATGTCATGCGCGCCGCTGCCGACAATCTCGTACCTTTGACGCTTGAGCTCGGCGGGAAATCCCCGGTTGTACTCGGCAAGTCTGCTGACCTCGAGAAAGCGGCGAGCCGGATCATGGCAGGCAAGACCCTGAATGCGGGCCAGATCTGTCTGGCGCCAGATTATGCTTTTGTGCCGGAAGAGAAGACGGGCGACTTTGTCGGCGCGGCCCAGGCTGCGGTCGGCAAGATGTTCCCGGACGGTTTGAAAGACAATGATGATTACACGTCCATCGTCAATCAGCGTCACTATGAGCGCCTCAATTCCTATCTCGACGATGCCCGCGAGAAGGGCGGTGAAGTGGTCGAGATCAATCCACAGGACGAGAATTTCAGCCAACAGCCACATCATAAAATGGCGCCGCATATCGTGCTCAATCCGACCGATGATATGAAAGTCATGCAGGATGAGATTTTCGGCCCGATCCTGCCGCTGAAAACCTATAAGGAGACCAAGGATGCGGTCGCCTATATCAATGACAATCCGCGCCCTCTGGGCCTATATTATTTTGGTGATGATGCCAGCGAACGTGACATGGTGCTCAACAATACGACCTCAGGCGGCGTCACGGTGAACGATGTGATCTTCCACGTTGCTCAGGAAGACTTGCCGTTTGGTGGTGTCGGTCCATCCGGAATGGGCGCTTATCATGGCCGCGACGGGTTCTTTGAGTTCAGTCACAAGAAAGCGATCTATACGCAAACCGGCAGCGAATTGCTCGCCATGATGCGTCCGCCTTATGGCGAGAAGTTCCGCAAACAGGTAGCTGGCCGGATCAAGAAATAACGCCGGCTTTTGAGCTATTAGAAAAGACCGCCTCGCTTGAGGCGGTCTTTTTATTCCGAGATCGGCAAATGCTGGGAGATAAATTTATCCATTTCTTCCAGTGTTTGCATCCTTGTGCTGGCCACGGACAACCAATGGTCTTCGCCTTTGAGTTTGATCAGTTCAACTTGTTTGCCAGCGCCACGCAGCGCTCGCCGCATCTTGGTACTTTGCCCATACGGTACGACGGTGTCATCATTACCGTGCAGCAAAAGGATTGGTGCGGTGGCGTTTTGCGCGAAGTTCGCAGGTGAAATTGACCGCAGCTTGGCGCGTCGTGCATCGCCTTCGGCCATCACATCTTCCCAATAACTCACCACCCAGTGATTGCGCCCACGTTGCTTTTTTTCGCTGCTAAGCATCATGTTGAGATCAGATACCGGCGCAATGGCGATGACACATTTGTACAGTTCAGGCGTGAATACTGCGCCAGCGAGTGCTGCATAACCGCCATAGCTGGCCCCAGCGATACAGACCCGATCTGCATCAATCATCCCGGCCTTTGCTAACGCGTTCACGCCATCGGTGATATCCGATTGCATTGTGCCGCCCCATTCGCCGCGGCCCGCATCCTGGAATTCTCGACCGAAGCCAATGGACCCACGAAAGTTTGGTTGCAGAATGGCGTAGCCGCGATTGGCAAAATACTGCGCCATCCAATCGAAATCGAAGCGATCGTAAGAGGCTGGCCCCCCATGCGGGAGAATTATGGCCGGCAGAGCACCGGTCGCCTCTGGGTCATAATTTGGCGGCACGGTTAGAATGGCCTGAATGGTGAGGCCATCCGTGGCTTTATATTCGATACTCATCATGTAGCCGACGGCTTCGACTGGAATGTTCGGACGAGAATCGGCGACCATGGACAATTCATCTTCATCGCGCGTGTGTACGAGCCACACGTCGCCCAGGGTCGGATCGAAGACACTGTAAAGAATTTGATTTCGGTCATCCGACCAAGAATCCAGATAGAGGGTCGCATCGGGAAGCTTGGCGACGACCTTGTCGAAACTGTCTTGAAGACCGGGATCTAGAAACTCATAATCGGGCAGGACGCCTGCATAGCGAACCCCGAGCACTTTACGATTATTGTCTGTGTAAATGCGGTCAATTTCGCGGTTACGATCGGGGATAATTGGCCCTTCGAACTCACCAGTCGAGGTAAGTTTCATCAGCACTTCGCCGCGGCCTTCATCTTGTAGGAACATCAACCCGCTTTCATCGGCGGCAACGCCGAGCAATCCGATGTTTGGAATTTCACTTTCTTCCTCAAAAATAGATTTCCATTTGTTTCCGTCGCGCCATTGCACCAGATACTTATTGGTCTTGTTATTATAGCGCTCGCGCGCCAGGACCGATCCACCCTCGCCGACAAACCAATCGATCGTGTCCGGCGTTCCGCGCATGTATCGCGATGCGCGGTTCGACCCGAGTTTGGCAACCAAAAGGTCGAGATCAGGATCAGTGCCGGGCTCACCAATATAGGCGGGCATCAAAACAGAACCGTCTTTGTCAGCGCGGCCTACGATTCGTCCAAGGCCACCCTGCGCTGGATAAAGGCCCCTCATGCGAACCATCAGCTGATTCACATCCAGCGTGTCGATGTTGATCGCAAACGCGCCGGAATACTCATACTCTCCGCGAAAGCCAAAGGTGGATACCGTCTCCGAAGCACGCAGAATAACGTGGCTATTGTCGTAAAAATCGATTCCTCGGGCCTTGGATTCTTCGATTCCGATTTGTTGTGTCACGCCAACGCCGATCTCGAAAATGATCGCACGTGTTTGTTCCCCGAAATTGGCGATCGCCGCAACTTTTGTCCCATCCGGAGATATTTCCGCGGAGCTGATCAATGGCATTGCGCCATAGGCTTCAATCGGGGGTTGGGGGTATTCGGCGTTCGCAGTCAGGCTGCCAAACAGAAGCGAAATCAAAACCAGCCCAATAAGGCGCATCGTCAAACTCCCTGAAGCTCAGGGGCAGATTAGTCGTGATTTACATTTCGACAAGACTGAATCTAGTTTTTCAGAAAGGCGGGGACTTCTTCGCCA
>JBCCDZ010000317.1:0-3491 GCA_039030525.1 Pseudomonadota bacterium
AAAAATCAGTCCATGGCAGGAGCGCCCCGGGCTCGGCGTGTCTCTGGTCAGTCATGGCGGGACATTCATCGCGACGGTCGCTGAAGTCCAAGTGCACCGCGCGACCGGAATATTGACGGTCCCCCGGGTTTGGGTGGCGGTTAATGTCGGTCTCGCCGTTCAGCCGGCGAATGTGCGGCGGTTGATCCGGGGCGGCGTGGTCATGGGCCTGAGCCATGCCTTGATCGAGCAAGTGACAATCAGAGATGGCGGTGTGGAACAATCGAATTTCCACGATTATCCCATTGCGATTTTAGAGCATGTTCCTGATATCACGGTGGAAGTTCTCGAAACCAGCGGCGTACCAAGTGCGGTTGGCGAATTAGGCGGCCTCGGTGTTGCGGGCGCGGTCGCGAATGGGTTTGCCGATCTAACCAATAGAAACATTCGACACATGCCCTTCCTGCCGGAACGGGTGTTAGACGCGCTCAAATGACCGCTTCAGATTGAAGATCGGTGGATCTTCAATCTGAACACGGCCACGTTTCCATCCTGGGAGGCGGGCTTATTCCTCGCCCTCATCCTGTTTCGCCGGGTCATATTTGGCGAACCAACCCATGATGTTGTCAGTCTTGGCAATCAGACGGGATGGTCGACCGGCAATATAATGCGGTGAGCCAGGCACGCGGATCAAAGCGGTTTCGACGCCTTTCAGCTTCAGCGCGGTGTAGAATTGCTCGGCTTCCCAAGTTGGCGTGCGCCAGTCTTCTTCGCCAACCATAACTAGGGTTGGGGTCACGACATTCTCGATCAACATGATCGGAGACAGGTCGAGGAACGCGTCGGGATTGGTCCACGGGTCTTCGCGTATCCAATGACGTCGGACGAATTGGGCAATGTCAGCCGACAGCGCCATGGTCATCCAATTGATCACAGGTTTGACGCTGGCCGCGGCGGCGAAGCGATCTGTCTTGCCAACAATCCAGGCGGTCAGAATGCCGCCGCCGGACCCGCCTGTCACAAAGAGACGATTCTCGTCGACATAGTCGCGCGCGATCAGGGCATCGACCACGCTCATCAGGTCTTCATAATCATAGCCTGGATAAGCCTTGTCGATGGCCATGGCGAAATCTGCGCCATACCCCGTCGAGCCGCGCGGATTGACATAGACGGTGACATAGCCCTCAGCCGCAAAGCGCTGAATCTCACTGGAGAAATAGGGGCCATACATGGCAAATGGGCCGCCATGGATCTCCAGGATCATCGGATACGTCCCATTCGCCTCAAAGCCAGGGGGGAGGGCGACCCAGGCTTCAATTTCCAGTCCGTCATGGCGCGAGGGGATCTGGATTTCCTCAATCGCGGCCATGTCGAGATGTGCCAGAATATCCGAGTTCAGATCGGTCAGGATGCGATCCTCAACCCCGCGGCCCATGACCGCAATATCTGATGGCCGATCTGGAGCGCCAGCCGTGTATGCCATGATCGGTCGCCTTGTTTCCGAGACCGAGAAGGAGCCGGCAGCATAAGGGCGGCCAATCGAGGTGCCTCCGACATTCGTCACCAAAGTCTCAACCTCTCCATTCATCGACACCGACACCAAATCGAGTACCCCGGCATTCTCGATTTGAACGATCAGGCTGCGACCATTGGGGTGCCAGGCCAGCGGCCCAAACGAGCGGTCAAAGTCAGCGGCCAGCTCGGTGATGTCCGATCCGTCTGCATTCATCACGTAAAGATCATTCTGCTGATAAGATTTCACCAGGTCGTCATAGCCGAGATAGGCGACCTTGCTGCCATCCGGGGACGGCACGGGCAGCAGGTCGGGGCCGTCGCGCGTGGTCAGCGCCGTGCGCGACAAGTCATCCAGGCTGACCGCATAGATTTCGCTTTCAATCGGATCGAGATCGCGGTCTTCGGCTGCATTGCCGACCACAAGCAGTGTCTCATTGCCGAGCCAGGCCGGGCCGCCAAAGTCAGCATCCCCTGACGTGATTTGGCGCGGCGTGCCGCCATCGGCGGACACCGTGTAGACATGCGTCGCGCCTTCCTTGAGATAGCCCTGGCCGTCAAAGCGGAATTGCAAATCATCAAAAACGCGCACCGGCGGCGACCATTCCGCGCCCTCTGGTGGCTTGATCGGAGTCGCGAAGCTCGGGGTTTCGCCGGGTGTGAACATGGTGAAGGCGATCGTACTGCCGTCTGGCGACCAGGTTGCATTGCCGGCGCCATATTCGAATTGTGCCAGTGAGACCGACCGATCCGCATCAAAATAATAGATCCGCAAATCCGGCTTGCCATCCGTGGCGGTGGTGTAGAGCAGGCGCGTGCCATCGGGGGACCAGCGCGGCGCCGCGGCTGACGCGCCTCCGGTGATCAGGGGACGATGTGCTCCGGAGCTGACATCGAGCGTCCAGACATCACCGCGATCGCGATCGGTTTGTTTGTCCATCGAGCGGCGGACATAGACAATGGTCTGACCGTCCGGTGAAATCTGTGGATCAGCGGCATATTCAATGTCGAAGACGCGTTCAGCGGTGAAGCCATTATCGGCCGCATCGCCGTGTCCATCTGCGAAAGCGGGTAGAGCCATCATTCCGCTTGCCAGTATCAGTCCGGCGACAGCTATTGTGCGCATTTCATCGTCTCCTAATGACCATTTTCTCATCGCCTAACACGGTTTTTCGAGACAGCCCAAGCTATGTCTTTTCCTTGCCACAAGTTTTTATTACAATTGCGCCATGAGCCTGTTGTCGCATCCGGGTGCGGGATGGTCGGTTCGTCATTGGCGACGCGAAGACTATGCCCGCATTGAGGTGATCTTTCGAGATTGCCTGAAAGTGTTTCCGTGGCGCGGCCCGGAACGCGACGAGATCATGCGGCTGCGGCAAACCCTGTCGGCAAACGTAGCTTTTGTTTCGGTCGAAAAGCGCGCGGGTGTGGTCGGCTTTCTGACTTTGGAACAAGGCAAAGCCTACGTCCCTCACGTATTTGTTGACCCTGAGTGGCGCCTGTGCGGCGTCGGCAGTGGATTGTTACAGGTCGCACGCGGGTTCGTCGGGCAACCCTTGCGGCTGGATGTCGATATCCAGAACGAGTCAGCCATCGAAGCCTATACCGCATTGGGCTGGCGCGAGCAGGCGAAAGTCGGCCGCGGCCGCCACGAACAGGTGCGACTGATCGGACCTTAGGCGAGGGTTGCAGCGACTTTGTCTATATCTTTCAAATGCCTGGCTTGCTCTTCTGATGTCAGGAATGAGCCGGTAAAACTGTTGCGCGCTAGCGTGACAATGTCGTCTGCCGAGAGGCCAACCGCTGCTACCGTCTCGCGATAATTCTGGTTCACATAGCCGCCAAAATAGGCCGGGTCATCGCTATTGATGGTGGCCTTCAGGCCGAGGTCCAGCATGTGCTTCATCGGGTGATCCTTGAGGTCATCAACGACACAAAGCGAGAGGTTGGAAAGCGGGCAGACTGTCAGGGTCAGGCCAGCCTCCTTGACCCGAGCGATC
>JBCCDZ010000318.1:0-3476 GCA_039030525.1 Pseudomonadota bacterium
ACCTCGATTATCCGGCGTATTACGCCTTTAAAAGGCATGCCGCGGATTACCGTCTATTTGCGCGCCGAAACCGGGCATGGCGAACGAGCGATCATTCGTCGGCGCGGGGTGTCGCACATCCGCTTCCCAAATGAAGAGGTCGATTTCCGGGTCACCACCGATGCGCCGATTTCCTTCATCATGGATGAGCGCGAGTTCGTCCTGGACGGCGAAGTCAGTTTCATCCTCGGTCCTGACGAGTCGCTGTCCGACAGCGCGGATGCCATCGCCACTGATTGGATGCAGCGAACCTTGCACGATTGGCAGCAATGGTCACGGCGTTTGGCGACGCCGCCGGAATGGCAGGAAGCCGTCATCCGAGCAGCCATTACGCTGAAACTTTGCGTCTATGAAGAGACGGGCGGGATTGTGGCCGCACTGACGACATCAATTCCGGAGCACGAAGGATCCGAGCGCAATTGGGACTATCGTTACTGTTGGCTGCGCGATGCCTATTTCACCGTCACAGCGCTTAACCGGCTTTCAGCCATGGGCACGCTGGAGCGCTATCTTGGCTATCTTCGCAACACCGTCGCACATACAAAAGGTGGGCATATCCAGCCGGTTTATGGCGTCGCACTGGAAGACGATCTGACAGAGGAAATCGCCGAGCGCTTGCCGGGCTATCGCGGAATGGGTCCGGTGCGAATTGGCAATCAGGCCGCCGAGCACATTCAGCATGATGTCTACGGCCACGTCGTTCTTGGCGCCGCGCAGGCATTCTTCGACGATCGGCTCTTCTCAAAAGCCGGGGAATTGGAATTCGAACATTTTGAACAAGTCGGCGAACGGGCCTATCAGGTCTACAACACCCCAGATGCCGGGATCTGGGAGTTTCGCGGCATAGCTCACGTCCACACTTCATCGGCGATTATGTGCTGGGCTGCCTGCGATCGCCTGGCCAAGATCGCGGAAGCCGTCGGGCGCGAGGAACGCGCAGAACACTGGCATGGCCGCGCCGATGAGATCCGCAACACCATTCTCGATCTGGCGTGGAATGAGGACCGTAAAGCCTTTACCGGTGCCTTCGGACGAGACGATCTGGACGCTTCGGTTCTGCTCATGGCGGAGATTGGGTTTATCGATCCAATGGATCCGCGATACGTCGCGACTGTCGAGCGGATTGATGAAGAGCTGCGCGTCGGCAATCACGTCTATCGCTACCGCATTGAAGATGATTTCGGCAAACCCAAGACAGCGTTCACCGCGTGTACCTTCTGGCATATTGATGCCCTGGCGCGGGTCGGGCGCATTGAAGAAGCCCGCGACATGTTCGAAGCGGTGCTGAAAACCCGAACGCGGCTCGGCTTGCTGTCGGAAGATGTAGAAACCGAAATCAGCGAGCTCTGGGGCAATTTCCCGCAAACCTATTCCATGGTCGGCATCATCAATGCCGCGGCGCGCCTCAGCAAAAACTGGGACCAGTTGGTTTAATCGGCCAACGCCAATAGGCGATCGATATCGAGCGCAGCTTCGACTCCATCCGCCAGCGTGTCCAAGGCCTGTTCGACGGTTGCGTCATAGTCCAGCACGGTGTCTGTCTCAGCGCCAATCCTTCTTAGCCACGCGTTCCGAAATGCGTCTGAAGCGAAGGCGCCATGCAGATAAGTGCCTTGGATCTTCCCATCTGCCGACCGAGCGCCATCGGCGCGACCGTCCAGTACCGAAAACGGACGGGCTGTATCTGGACCGGATGTTTCGCCGGTGTGGATTTCATAACCAGCGATCGGCAACTCCGTCTCTGCGGATCGCCCTCGCGCTTCTGTAACGCGTTTGGTGGCGGTCATTTCGGTTTCCACGTCGAGCAGACCAAGGCCGTTCACCGTTCCCGGTAATCCATCATGACCCTCTGGATCGGAGATTCGTCGACCGAGCATTTGATAGCCGCCGCATATCCCCATAACCGAACCACCAGCGCGGGCATGCGCGATGATGTCATGGTCCCAGCCCTGCTGACGGAGAAAGGCGAGATCTCCAAGCGTGGACTTGGTACCAAACAGGATGATCAGATCTGCATCGCGCGGCATGACCTGTCCTGGCGGCACCCATTCGAAAGCGACTCCCGGTTCCAGTCGCAATGGATCTGCATCGTCAAAGTTTGCGATGCGTGACAGCATTGGCGCGACAACTTTAATCGCACCAGAGGATGGCTTATTGGGTTGCTGCAAGCTGACCGCGTCCTCGGCCGGCAAGCGCGCGGTGGCCGATAGCCAAGGGATCACGCCAAAGCAGGGCCAGCCTGAGTGCGTTTCGATATAGCTAACGCCCCCATCAAACAGGCGCGGATCGCCGCGAAATTTGTTGATCACGAAGCCTTTGATCATCGCTGCATCCGTTGGCGACAAGACAGCTTGGGTGCCAACCAGACTGGCAATCACGCCGCCTTTATCAATGTCACCAATCAGGCAAACCGGGACTTTTGCCTTGGTTGCGAACCCCATATTGGCAATGTCGCGATCCCTCAGATTGACTTCGGCGGGACTGCCTGCGCCTTCGACGAAGATCAGATCATGGCGCGCGCGAAGCCGGTCAAAACTCTCTAAAACGGCGCCCATCAACTGATCGCGATTGGCCATATAGTCTGCGGCCTGCATTGTCGTTAGCGCCTTGCCCTGCACAACAACTTGAGCGGCCCGATCCGTTTCAGGCTTTAGCAGAACCGGGTTCATGTCTGTGTTCGGCGCCAATCCGGCTGCGCGCGCCTGCAGCGCTTGGGCGCGCCCAATTTCGCCGCCATCTGGGCACGCTGCGGCATTATTGGACATGTTTTGCGGCTTGAACGGTGCCACATTGATGCCGCGCCGCCTGGCGATCCGGCAGAGTGCAGCGGTCAGCACGGATTTGCCGACGTCTGAACCTGTGCCTTGTAGCATGAGGGCTTTTGTCATTGCGCACTGCTCCTCAAGACACCTAGTGACGAGAGAGCGTCATAATCGACTAGCCGAGAATTGCGACCGTTGTATCTGATTGAAAGCCATTAAAATCGGTCGCCATGGCCTGGCCATAGGCCCCGAGATGACAGATTTCGATCCAATCGCCTTCGCGCGTGTCAGCTGGCAAATCGAATGGTCCAGCCATCACATCAAGACTGTCGCAGGTCGGCCCGAAGAACCGAAACCCGGTCGAGGTTGCGCTGGCATCCCCAACGCGATGCAGTTTCACGGGATACTTCCAGGCGCACTGTGCCGCATCGAACAAGGATCCGTAAGAGCCTTCATTGAGATAAAGGTCATCGCCTTTGCGCAATTCAACGCGCGCCAATGTCGACCCGCCTTCACCGCACAACGCCCGGCCGGGCTCTCCAATGATCTCGAGATTGCTAAATCCGAATATCTCGATCCCTTTTTGGATGCGCGCGAAATAGGCAGCCATTGGAGGTGGTTTCAAGCCCGGATAAACGACGGGGAAACCGCCGCCACAATCGAGACTATCGATTC
>JBCCDZ010000319.1:0-3470 GCA_039030525.1 Pseudomonadota bacterium
CTATTACTTTCCCAAGGTGTACCTATGTTGGTAATGGGGGATGAGATGGGTCGTACTCAAAGGGGGAATAATAACCCTTATTGTCAAGATAATGAGATTTCTTGGCTAGATTGGGACCTATGGCGGCGGCGCACTGACCCGGCTCACCGGATCATTGCACCAATTGGTGTCTGGCGTTGATGTGCTGCAGCACGAAGCAGCATTGATCAATCTGCATGTCCAAGCCTGCCGCGCGACCAGTTTTGGCGACAGTGCTGATGACATCGCAGACGCGGTTTGCGACGCGCTGGAATACCAGGTTGGTATGCGGCTGATCGGATAAGGTTAGAACGGGTTAACTGACCCCTTGAAACCCTTCGACTTCGCGTTTCGGTTTGTCGCCGCGATCGATCCCAAGCAACAGCACAACCGCTGAGGCGACGAAGATCGACGAATAAGTCCCGACAATCACACCAAAGATCAGCGCGAAACTCATGCCACGCAGAACCGGTCCTCCAAACAGGAAGATCGACAGCAAGGCCAGCAAAGTTGTGCCAGACGTCAGAAGCGTTCGGGACATTGTCGCGTTAATCGCCAAATCGACAACTTTTGACAATTCCAGCTTCTTATATTTGCGCGCTTCTTCACGGACGCGGTCAAATACGATCACGGTGTCATTCATCGAATAGCCGACAATGGTCAGCAATGCCGCGATGGTCGCCAGGTTGAACTCAAACGCGGTCAAAGCGAACATGCCCATGGTCAGGATGACATCATGGAACAAAGCGGCGACCGCCCCTAATGCATACTGCCATTGGAACCGGAACGAGATGTAAATCATCATCAGGGTCAGCGCGACCGTCAAAGCGATAATACCCGACCGGAACAATTCGCCTGAAACCTTTGGTCCGACGGATGCTTCAGATCGAATTTCGAATCGGCTTTCACCGTCCGGAAGACCTTGATCCACGAGTGTTCTCAAAGCCGCATTGACTTCATCGCCAGCACGGTTTTGCGCCTCGTCGGGTGTTTCCTCGCCAACCGGCGGCTGCGGCTTAAACCGGATGACGGCGATATCTGGCGCGTCTGGGCCCGTTCCGCGGGCAGAATTCACATCCGGAGAACCGACAAGCAAAGGCTCAATCGCGTCTCGGATGTTATCTGCACTAATATCATTAGGCTTAGTGATCTCGATCACTGCGCCGCCGGCGAAATCAATGCCGAGATTGAGACCACGCGTGGCGAGCATCGCGGCAGACGCAAGCAAGGCGACAACCGAAATTACCAACGCGATAAAGCGCAGATTCATGAAAGAGACTTTGGTCTTTTCAGGCCATAAACGGAGTAGCATATGTCTCGTCCTTCCTTACATGGCCAGCCGCTTGGGGCGGAATGTGCGTAAATACATAACTGTGAACCATCGGGTCACAACAAAAGCTGTGAACACAGAGGTGAGAATACCAATCGCCAACGTCACGGCGAAGCCTTTCACCGGGCCTGATCCCACCATGTAGAGAATGGAGGCGGCGATGAAGGTTGTGATGTTGGCATCCAGAATAGCAGACAGCGCGCGTTCATAACCGGCTTGAATCGCGGTCGCCGGTGATCGGCCATTGGCCTGCTCTTCTCGTATGCGCTCAAAGACAATCACGTTCGCGTCCACCGCCATACCGATGGTTAGAATAATCCCGGCAATACCCGGCAAGGTCAGAGTCGCCCCGAAGCCCGACAAGGCACCGATAATCATCACGATGTTCGCCATCAGTGAGCCGACCGCAAAACCGCCGACCAAGCCATAAGCCAGCACCATGAACACTCCGACCAGGGCCAATCCGATCAGGCTGGCGCGCGAACCAGCGGCAATCGATTCTGCGCCGAGGGTCGGACCAATAGTCCGTTCATCAAGGAAGTTCAGCTTTGCGGGAAGCTCACCCGCCTCGATAATAGCCGCAAGGTCTTCGGCCTCTTCGATCGAAAAACGACCCTCAATAATCACATTGCCGCCTGGGATCGGCACGCGAATGCTGGGTGACGACATTGAGGTTCCGTCAAGCACAATGGCAAAGTTCCGTCCGACATTATTACGCGTCAGATTGTAGAATTTTGTCGCGGCTGAGCTGTTCAAGCGGAAGCAGACAGCGGGGAAATTGGCTTCGTCGAAACAGCGATTGGCGGTGGCAATATCAGCGCCGGTAAGTTCGGGGATCTTGTTGACGAGAATTTGGCCGCGATCCGTCGAATTGACCAACTCTTCCCGGGGTGACGGACGCCCTGAATTTACCGCTGCCCGGATCGCGGATGGATCGAGATTGGCCATATTGAACGTCAACCGGCCCGCTTGGCCGAGAATATCCTTGATACGCTTTGGGTCTGCCTCGCCTGGGGCTTCCAGGATGATGCGGTTTTCGCCCTGTGGGGTGATCGAAATTTCGGCGACGCCGTCTGGATCGATCCGACGGCGAATAATCTCCATCATTTTCGATTGCGCGTCCGACGCAAGCGCTGTGCGGGCATTATTCGGTACCGTCAGCTGAATGAACTGGTCGCCGGTTTGGCGCACCGTGAATAATTCTGTTTGCGTGGTGCCAATGGTTGGGTTGATCCGGTTCAAACGCCGGATCGCCTCGTCCATGTCTTCTTCGGGATTGAGAATTTCAATCGTCAAACGGTCTTCATTCTGAATCGGTGGATTGCGCTCAACCAGCGGATTGCGGTTCAACGCGGTGCGAATATCGGCCTGCACCGTCTCCAAACGGTTTGCAGCGATCTCAGCTGGATCGATCTCCATCAGAAGATACACACCGCCCTGCAAATCGAGCCCAAGGTTCAACTTACCCGCTGGCAAAAACCACCAGGAGTCTTCGGACTCTTGCAATTGTTGCTCATACGCCGCCATCGCGACTTCATTTGTCGGATCGGACGGTTCTCTTGGTTCGATTCCGAGGAACCCGTCCGAGAACATGTTGGGAAGGGCCAGGATGGTGCCCCAGACAAGAATGACCAGGATCAGACCCACTTTCCACAGCGGAAAATTCAGCATGGCGGTAAAGCCCTTGTTTTAGTCGTTCGCAGCGACCGGAGTGTTTTTGTCTTTAACGTCCGCGATCATCCCTTTGAGAGACCGAACGCGAACGCCATCTGCCAGTTCGATCGTCACTTCCGCATCCGCAACGCGAGTCACTTTGCCAATCAAGCCACCTGCCGTGACGACGGTATCCCCCTTCTTCATCGCCTCGAGCATCACACGATGCTTTTTCTGACGTTGTTGTTGGGGACGGATCAGCAAGAAATAGAAGATCAAGATCAAAGGAACGAACATGATCAGACTGGACATTAAACCACCGCCAGCGGCAGCGTCTTGAGCCATAGCCAGGGGCGCAATCAGAACTGATGCGAGAGTCAGGGGAATAAATTTCCGCATGGAAGCATAGTTTTCCTTTGGAAAACCCCGATGTTATAGGGCGCAAGGGTAATTTTGTAGTGCTGGAAGC
>JBCCDZ010000320.1:0-3467 GCA_039030525.1 Pseudomonadota bacterium
CTGCAACAGAGCGCGACCGACCGCGACGAGATCAAACTCGCCTTTGTCGAGCCGCTCGATGACGTCGGCGATCGGGCGGGTCTTGGAATCCTGACCTGCAAAAGCACCGATAAAGTCAGAGGACAGGCCAACTGAGCCAACCGTGATGGATGTCAGGCCGGTGAGTTTCTTGCACCAGCCGGCGAGGTTCAGGCCGGTTTCGCCGTCAATTTCAGGGAATTCCGCCTCCCACCAGCGCCGCTGACTGGCGTGCAGAGCGTCGACTCCGGCGTCTGCAAAAACTTGCAGAAACGCCTCAAGGACTTGCGGAGTTTCTGCAAGGCGCGCGGTATATTCCTGCTGTTTCCATTGTGAGAAGCGCAAAATGATCGGCATATCATCGCCAACCTGTTTGCGGCATTCGCGGATGATTTCGCCGGCAAACGTGGCGCGATCGGCAAGATTGCCGCCATATTTGTCTTCGCGCGTGTTCATCACGTTCCAAAAGAATTCATCAATCAGATAGCCATGAGCGCCGTGAATTTCGATTGCATCGAAGCCAAGGCGTTTGGCGTCTCCGGCCGCGTTGGCATAGGCCATGACCATATCTGCGACATCGTTTTCAGTCGGTTCAGGCTGGACCTGCTTGCCTTTATGTGTGCGCCCGGACGGACTATCAGAGACAGCGTCAGGGTCCGGACCGGTGCCGGGTTTGCGCATCATGCCGACATGCCAAAGCTGCGGTGCAATCTTGCCGGGCGTCTTGTGCACCGCGTCGACGACATTGGACCAGCCGGCCAAGGCATCATCTTTGTGAAAGTTCGGGACGCGAGGGTCGCTCGAGGCCCCGCCGCGATTGACGGTTGTGCCCTCTGTGATGATCAGACCAACATCTGCGTCGCCGCGTCGGCCATAATATTCAGCGACATTCTCACCCGGTACTCCGTCTGGTGAGAAGGACCGTGTCATCGGGGCCATGACGACCCGGTTGGGCAGCGTGAGACCGCGTAGCTTATATGTATCAAAGAGAGGCGAAGAAGACATTGAACCGTCCTTGTTCTGTTCACCGTCGTATGTGCGAATTTGGGTTCAGCGTCGCAAGCATGACCCCGGGGCAAGATTTCGCCCTTTATTTTTCCTAATGTATTCAGACCCTATTCAGACGGATCTGCGCTTAATCCAATGTACGCTATAGGGATAAAAGCGATGACCAAGATCCTGATTGCCAGCACCATAGCCCTGACAGGGGCGGCTGCCTGTACCACGCCGGGTATCAATTACGAGGCCAAGCTGATGCCGGAAAGCCTGGCAGCGGCGGAAACACGCACCGTACAAGTCGATCGCTTTCGCGGTCCAGCAGGCGGTTGGTATGCGCGCCAGTTCGAAAGCATGATCTCCAATACCGTGTTTGACGGCCAGGTCTGGTTCACTTTGGCGGATTTCTCTTACGGTGTGCCGGGTGAGACCCCTGCGGGTACATATAGCGGGCATGTCGATATCGATGATTATGACTGGAACGAATATCACCGCACGACGAGCAAATGTATCGAATGGGATGGCCTGTTTGATTGCGAGACGCGCGTCGATGTCGAAGAGCTTTGTGTTGAAGAGCGCGTTTCGGTCAGCGCGCATCCGCGATTGGTCGACGCCGATACGGGGGAAGTTGTTTTCTCTGGCGCCTATGGCGGCTCGTCAGCCCGCGAATCCTGTTTTGAAACCGGTGTTTATGATGGCGAATTCAATAAGAAAATCAGGAAGAAACGCCGGCGTCACGGACTTTCGGGACACCTCTCGATCGGCTTTGCAGGGTTTGATGCACCGGCCGAACTGGTGCGCGACGCCTTATACGAAACTTTGCAGCCAATCCGGCGCGATATTGCCCCTCGCAATGCCACGGTGCGCGCGACATTTATCACCGAAGCCCTGGACCCCGTCGCCCGCGCCGATCCGCGGTTCAAACAGGCTTTGGATATCTCGTCTAAAGACCCGTTCGCGTCTTGCGCGATGTGGACCGGTATGGCGGAAGAATATCCAAGCTCGCCCGCAGTGATTCACAATCTTGGGGCTTGTGCCGAAGCCACATCTGACTTTCAGACCGCACAAGGCCATTATGCCAATGCGGCCGAGCTTTCCGTGCAATTTAGCCCGGATGGCATCACCGCGGGCGCCGACTTCCTGAAGGCATTGCGTAAACTGTCCAATCAGCGCTCAGATTTGGAAGTCCTCGAAGAGTTGACCGCGCCATGGACGCCAGTGCCAGAGTCTGAAGGGGCGGACCTCCCAGAGAGTTCGTAAGGATCGAAAGTACGCGGTTAGGTGGCGATCGACAGATCCGTCTATCTAACGCCCGAACACGGCTAACACCGCTGCCGCAAGCGCAACGAGGCTGAAGACGAGCGTGAGGCTGACGGCTAAGATACGGCGGGTCTTTCCGACCCGCTTCTCACCGGCATCAGCGCTTGTTTTAAGCGCTTGTGCCAGCGTCCAGCGATTGCTGAAAAAGCCGAACGCGGCAATCAGCGCTGCCAGGCCTGAAATCAATCCGCCGCCGAGAATCGCAAGCCCCGCAGCAACGAGGAGCAAGACAGCGATCGGATCGGATGCGGCTTTCAATAACTCGCGCACATGTTGATCCGCGTCTTTTTCTTTTAGGTGATCATACGACGTATTGGGCGCGACGATGGTCACAATCCATGCTGCACCTATGGATAGACCGAGCAGCAAGATGGATCCGCTTTGTCCAAAACTCCGTATCGCTTCCAGCAAAGTCCATCTCCCGTTTGCTGCAGGATAGCGAGTTCGGATTTGATTGTACAAGATTGAATGCGGTTCGCAGGCTTTAAGACGGGCGGTCGAAACGGCCCCAGCCTTTATGTGTCATCTCACGGCCCATCTTGGCCTGATAGACATGTCCCCATCCGTGTTGTTCAGCAACGTCGCAATAGAAGGTCGAAAATTCCGGGCAGGTCGGCAGGATCATCAGAACTGATCCATCCTCGAACGCTTTGACGCATTCGGCGACAAACATATCGAACGGATTACCGTAGAGATTGCAGGTCGACCCCACTTCATGACCCGGCACGTGTTTGATGACGACATTGCGACGAACCCAATCGGCATCTGTTACATAATGTTGGGGGGGATAGAGATGCCCACCCATGGCGCCCGACAGGACCATATCTGCGTCGCGTGCGATCGGAATTGCGGAGACGCACGCATTCAGGGCGAATGAAAAAGACATAGCGAACGCAGTGAGTAGAGGTCTCTTCACGATCAGCCGCTCCGATTTGGTGGATGAAGCAGATTCGCACGTCTAGATTGAAATTTTGCAAATAGAACGCTTGCAATGATTAACGCGAGGCAATGGTTTCTTCGCATTATTGTGGTTTTTCTACTCCGAACCGCTCAACCGCAGCTCAAGAACGATAAAAATCGCGTGAAGGTTGCATTCGGAGCGTCTCAATTCGTTCTTTTGGGGAAGATCGGCC
>JBCCDZ010000321.1:0-3399 GCA_039030525.1 Pseudomonadota bacterium
AGGCTCAACCAGGCCATAACTGGGGCCGGTCAGCTCCGCGGAATCACAGAGATAGCCGATCTGATACATGTCGAGGATATAGTCATTTTCGGGGGACAGCGCGTTCTCGAACATGATGTCCGCGGCGGTCTGATGTTCGCCCAGGCGGAAGCGCTTCTGGAACTCTTCCATCGGCGAATGCGCGTTCATCTCGAGACTGCCATTCAGGCTTGTGGCTTCGCCGCGCGCATAATCACGCAGCGAAGACGCGGCCTCGGCCTTGGCGTGGTTTGGATAGGTCTCAAGGAATTCATCCAGCGCATCAATCGCGCCCCAGACCTGATTGCCTTCGCCCATTTTGAGCTCCGCCATTCGGTACAGCGCTTCAGCTTTTTCATCTTCGCTGGCCGTCTGCATGCCGATCAACTGTTCCAGCCGCAGAATAGCGGCTTGCTCATTGCCGGCCGCGACGAGGTCATCAACCGTTCCCATGGCAAGTTCAAATGGACTTGGCTCACTTGCGACGGGCGGCACATCAACCACCACAGGTTCGGTTTCAACCGGTGTTGACGCACAAGCGGCGGCAAGCGCCAGCAGCGGGGCAGCAAATAGTAAGCGCATAATTCGATCCCTCTCAAATTGGATAAGTCAAAGATTGATGTCCGCGATGGCGAGACTAAGGCAAGAATCAGGAGAGGCTTGGGTCATCGCACCAGACCGCGCCTTCGACATCATCGCGTGCAGCTCCGTATTGGTGAACCACCTGCAAATCCGACTCGCCCGGATCGTCGCAGACAAAGCCGCTCTCCCGCAGCAAATAAAGCTGCGCCGGATTTGGCGTCAGGCCCGCTGTGCGATAGCGCACCGCCCCTGCCGAGACATCGCCCATCAGAACTTTATCATCGAACCAGTCGGACAAATTCTGCAATCGTGCCAAACGCCGTTGCGCCGACTCGATCTCCTCTGTCACAAACAATTTCCGACGCTCAGCTGTGGCACGACGCGTATCCTCTGGCTGCAGGGCCATGAACGTATCGAAATCCTCAAGCGCCCCTGGCAGATTGAAGCGCGCGTCCAGGCGCTTCTCAGCGCGCAGGAATACCGCATTCGCGCGTTGCCCTTCCGTCAAATCCGGGCGACCCAGCAGTTCTGCAATTTGGCGATCTGACGACGCCACGCTGGGATTCCCGGTAAGCGTCACAATTTCGCGCTCGAACAGAACAGGGTCCAGTGTCTTGGGCACGGTTTCGCACGCCGCGAGGCTCAAAAAAAACAGCCCAATAATTGCCCGAGAATCCATACTCACTCCTGTTAGGGTCCGCGTTCGGAAACAACAGGCTTTGACAGTGGACTAAGGCCGAAAAACGGCAATCACTGTTACGGAAAATTAGGCGCGCACGATGCGCTCAATGGCGTCGACATTGCCGCGTCCGAGCGCCTCTATAGCGCGCGCAGCAATATGGCGTGCCGTCAGACCGGCTTCCTCATACATCAGGTCCGGTTTGTCCTGATCCTGGAACACATCCGGCAAATGCAAGGTGCGCACTTTCAGGCCCGAATCGAGCGCGCCGACGTCTGCCAGATGCTGCAGGACAAATGCCCCGAAGCCGCCGCGAGCGCCTTCTTCAATTGTGATGAGGACTTCATGCTCTTTCGCCAGACGCTCTGTCAGTTCAGCATCGATCGGTTTGGCAAATCGGGCATCAGCAACCGTACAAGACAGGCCTTGTGCAGCCAGCATTTCAGCGGCTTTCACAGATTCCTGCAATCGCGCGCCATAAGACAGAATGGCTATCGATGTGCCTTCGCGGACAATTTTGCCTTTGCCAATCTCAAGCGGTGTCAGCAACTCAGGCATCTCAACACCGAACCCTTCGCCTCGCGGATACCGGAATGCTGATGGGCGATCATCAATCTCGTTCGCTGTCGCGACCATGCGCGCCAGTTCGGCTTCATCCGAAGCCGCCATGCAGATCATGCCCGGCAGCGCGCCGAGATAGCCAATATCGAAGCTACCGGCATGGGTTGGACCGTCAGCGCCAACCAGACCCGCCCGATCAATCGCGAACCGCACTGGCAGGCTCTGAATGGCAACATCGTGCACGACCTGGTCATATCCGCGCTGCAGGAAGGTTGAATAGATCGCGGCATAAGGCTTCATGCCATCAGCCGCCATGCCGGCGGCCATCGTGACCGCATGCTGTTCAGCAATGCCAACATCGAAGGCGCGCTTTGGAAAGGCTTTCTGGAAGATGTTGACCCCGGTGCCTGACGGCATTGCGGCGGTGATGGCGCAGATCTTGTCATCGGTCTCTGCCAGCTTGACCAAGGTCTCGCCAAAGACATCCTGATACTTTGGAGCCCCAGGTTTTGATTTTTGCTGCTCGCCGGTGACGACGTTGAATTTTGAGACACCGTGATACTTATCGGCGCTGTTTTCAGCCGGGGCGTAGCCGTGCCCTTTTTGGGTCACCACGTGGACCAGGACCGGGCGTTGCATCTGTTTGACATTTTCCAGCACAGGCAGAAGCACATCCAGATCATGGCCATCAATCGGCCCGACATAATAGAAACCGAGCTCTTCAAACATCGTTCCGCCCATGGCGAAGCCACGCAGATATTCTTCGGCTTTCCGCGCCGGGTTTTCCAGACCAATCGGCTTCACCACAGATTTAGCGAGACGGCGCAAGCCGCGATATTGGCGACTGGAGACCAGGCGGCTGAAATAATGGCTCATCGCGCCGACAGGCGGCGCAATCGACATGTCATTATCGTTCAGGATAACAACCTGGCGTTTCTGATCGCCGCCAACATTGTTCATCGCCTCATAGGCCATGCCCGCTGTCATTGAGCCATCGCCAATGACCGACACAACGTGATTGTTTTTCTTTTGCAGATCGCGAGACGTGGCAAATCCGTGCGCCGCTGAGATCGATGTCGAGGCGTGGGCCGCGCCAAACGGATCGAATTCGCTTTCAGCGCGCTTGGTAAAGCCAGATAGTCCGCCGCCCTGGCGCAATGTGCGAATGCGATCGCGGCGGCCGGTCAGGATTTTATGCGGATAGCATTGATGCCCGACATCCCAGATCAGCTTGTCGTCGGGTGTCTTGAAGACGGCGTGCAGCGCAACGGTGAGCTCAACCACGCCGAGCCCGGCGCCCAGGTGCCCCCCTGTCACGGACACCGCATCAATGACTTCCTGACGTACTTCATCTGCGATTTGCTTCAGATCTTCGCGCGATTTGTCTTTCAAATCGTCCGGGCTCTGAATTTCATCGAGCAAGCGAGCATTCTTCAGGTCTGTCATTCGGCGGCCTCCCGAGAGCCTTAAACCCCAATTCGGTGACTTTAGTGTTTTCTGTCCAAAACAAAATCAACCGATTGCAGCAAGATATTGGCGCGATTGCGGAAAATTGCGAG
>JBCCDZ010000322.1:0-3296 GCA_039030525.1 Pseudomonadota bacterium
CGCCGGAGAATTCACGACCATTGGAGCGCTCCGGACCTATTTCAGGGACGATATCGGTGTTCCAAAAGAACGGCTTTATGTGTCGTCCTATTGGAAGGCGGGACTGGATGAGCCAGCCCATAAGGTTGCCAAAGCCGCTGCTTGATAAATTGACGTTAGGGGCTTTGCTAAAAACGCCAGCTGGTCATGACAGCTGATCTGAGCGCTATTTAGAGCGACCGCCATGTTCCAAGTGGCGACCGCTCATGGTCTTTACGCGGCGAATAAATCGGGCTGACGTTTCGACACTGCGCTTTCAAAATCGCAGGTGACGATCTCCGTCAACGGTGCTGAGCTCTTCCAGCCATAGCGGTGATAATGGGTATCCACGCCGACGCCGCATTCCATATCGATGCCGGTTTCAGCATAGAAGCGTTTCCACTTATCCGGCTCGTTGCGGTCATAACACTGCACGCCGGAATATCGGAATGGCGCTGACCCCTGCGGGATGATGAAGGCCCCATAGGATGCCAGATGGCTGGCAATATCGATCACCTTGTACTCGAATTCAGCGCCCGAATAGTTCGGACTTTCAATTGGAGCACCGCCCGTTCGCCCGAAGGGCGGGTTGGCAATTGCGCAGTCAAATGACCCAAGTTCGCGCCAGACATCTCCGATATTTGCGTTGATCCAATTTGCTTCGGGCAGCAGTTTCTTGCCGGCCGCGACATAGGCTGGATTGACCTCAACGCAGGTGATGTTGGGTATTGATCCTGAGTATTTTCGGCGGTGCAAGACCGCGAAAGCCAGAACCCCGATCCCGGCACAGAGATCGATAATGGTGTCGCCGCAGGCATCGAAGGCAAAATCCATTGCCATATCGATGGGGGTAAAGAAGGCC
Source organism: Pseudomonadota bacterium (assembly GCA_039030525.1). Taxonomy (GTDB): domain Bacteria; phylum Pseudomonadota; class Alphaproteobacteria; order Caulobacterales; family Hyphomonadaceae; genus Henriciella. The sequence goes on from JBCCDZ010000322.1 coordinate 881, forward strand.
CCGGAGGCGGTGATGTCATTCACTGATCCTTCGTGCCAGTTTTGATAGATCGCCCACTGATCATCCAAGGTGAGCTTGTCCTTTGCGAGCAACACTTCGGCGCTGCGATGGTTTCTGAGCTGAGCTTTAGAGAGCTTTGCCATGATAGGTCTCCTTGTTTGGAGCCGCTGCGGCGCGCGGTTTGATCCACGCGCCGCGTTTCGGCTTAGTTCTCTGGGTTCCAGATAATGGCGAAGACGCTTTCATCGTCTTGCCCGGCGGCAGGTCCGAGGTTCGCATAAAGGCGACGCGGTCCGAATTCCGGGGCGGCGAATGTCAGGCTGACATAGTCTTTGCCTGATTGTTTGCCGGTCTTGTTCCACCCTGCGCCGACTTCATAACGGCCTTCAGAAAAGACCCGGTAGTCGGGTTGGCGCTCATCGGTCTTATCCATGTTGGGCATGATTTCGATGCCGGTATCGATCGAGAGGGTTTTGAGCGATCCTTTGAACGTGTTCTTCTCAGGATTGTGGGTGACATAACCAATAGCTGACATTTTCATTTCTCCAGTTCATCGGCTGGGGGAATTCCCTGCCGACGCTGGACCGTGAAAGGCGGGCGCAAAGGCGCTGCATCCGCAGGCCAATGCAATTCAAACCAAAATCAAAAACGGATTGGCCAGGACCGTAGCGAAGCGGAGGACCGCCAGCGGGTGAAATAATTTGTACCGCGAGGAATTGGCGGCCCCGCCGCCAAGGGGAAACTTATTTGCCCGCCAGGTTTCAGCGAACCTTCGGGCTCGCCTTAGGTCCTTTGTCGTCGGCGGCAGGGTATTCCCACGGGCTATGAACGCCCGGAGCAGAAATAAATATATGTCAGCGTGTCTGTCCTCTGTTCCAATCCTCAGACGCGTTTAGGGATCGTTCGCCCCTAAATGAGATGCCAGAAATCTGTATGCCGACTGGATCAGCTCGCCTCGCCAGCTCAAAGCCGGGCGTTTTAAATGGCCGCGATGTCGCGCATGGATGGGATAAGGCCACAAGGCACATCAGGTCAGACCCTACTTCCAGCCTGACCTCGCCCCGGACCATAAAAACGCGTCGGATTGCGATCTCAGCCGCCAACATGACGTTTATTGAAAGCAATCCCAGCCATCTGGACCCGGACGTATGAGCGCGCGGAGGGGATTAATGCTTGCGCCGCAGCAGCACCGCCCAAGACATCAGCGCCGCCCGGCAAACCCGGACGGCGCTTGCTTCACAAGACATGGTACTAGCGTGGAGGAGCGCTAGGCGGCGTCTTGCAAATCGGGGGCGGTGTCAGCTTCCGCCGCCTTTGGGTGAAACAGGCTTTCTATCCGGTTCCAATTGTCTGCCGGACTTGATGCCGCTTTTGGCAGATACCGTGTCGGCGGAACGGCCATGAAGGCGGGGCGCCAGTCTGGATTGGGCTTGCACCCTTCACCGATGATCCGGTTCCCAATTGCCGTGCGCTGGGCTTTGGCCGTCTCAGTGAGCATGGAGGCGGCAACACTGTCGCCCGCCACATCGCCTAGCATTGCGTTGACCAGCCGTTTGTCGCGCGCCAGCGCAAACAAGCCGGGCTCGGGTTTCCAATACGCCTCGACGGGCGTGTCGCAGGCATAGAGCACCGCTTCAACCGTGGCATCGCCATGGGCCAGCGTATCTGCCATCACAAAGGCAAGGATTTGCAGAATGTCTGCATCCTCCATGGTCAGAAACGCGGCAAAGAGCTGGCACAGGCCATATGAGTCGCCATTGCGTTTGATGGCAGGACATGCGCCATGCGCCGTGAGGAGGTCTGCGACCTTAGCTTGCGCCTCGGTCATTTCTGCTTCAGCACGCGAGGCTTCCAAGCTCGCTTCGGTCGTGTCTTTGCGAGACACATGATTGTGCGAACGAATGGTCCAAAGCGGGCTGTCTGCCATGGCATGAGCCAGCATCAAGCGTAGCGCAATGCCAGGGTCTTTTAAGAGCGAAGCGCGCGCGGCCCCATGCCGGTGCAGATTGACATATTCGGTCAATGGGCCGGACAGTTCCGGCTTGATGGCCGAGTCTTCGGACTTGCCCTTCTTGGCTTTGTCCTGCTTCGCAATCGCGCTTTTGCTTAGATAGCCCTCATATATCGTGACACTGCCATCATGGCGGATTTCGATAATGACTTTACCGCCTTTGGTCCGGGCGCGTTTGGCATAGTCCCATGATTGGAAATACTGGCCGCGTTCTAGCACAATGACATCGGACCAGCCTGCTTCTTTAAAAGCCTCGACCTGTTCGGCAATCGCTACGGATTGATGCTTCCAAAATGTGTCTGTGTCGGCAAACACGCCGCACTCGCCAAAGAGATCGCCGATGACTTGCCCTTCATAGGTCTCAAGATCAAATAGCGCTTTATCGGTTGTGATCGTATTGCCGCC
>JBCCDZ010000323.1:0-3288 GCA_039030525.1 Pseudomonadota bacterium
CCTGGCCTTTTCGCATGATCGGATGCGAATGAGCTTGCGCAAGGTTCGGGCGGCTGAGGATTTCGACTTTCGCTATGTCGACCTGCACCGCTGTCAGGGCCGCCGCACATTGGGGCGTATAGATAAAGACATCTCGACGAGCGATTTTGATAATTCTGCACGAACCAGCTTAAGCGCCTATCTCGCCGATCCGGATTTGACAGGCATAAACGAACGCGGTGACATCACGCTGTGTGCGTTTCCACACCGGCTGTTGCCGGGTCCGCCAAAACCTTAGGATTAAATCCGTTTTTCGACTTCGGCGACGACCGCGTCAGCGGTGATGTTGAAATGTTCGTAAAGCTCATTGTAGGGCGCTGACGCCCCGAATGAGCTCATCCCGACAAAGCCGCCATCATAGCCGATCCAACGATCCCAGCCGAACCGAACGCCCGCCTCAATGGCAACGCGCGGCAAGTCTCCACCAAGCGTTTCCGTTTGGTAGCTTTCACTCTGTTGTTCGAACAGATCCATGCTCGGCATTGAGACAACGCGAACCGCAACGCCTTTCTCGGCAAGCGCGGTTTGAGCCGCCATCGCTATCTCGACTTCGGACCCCGTTGCAATCAGCACAGCTTGCGCACCGTCCGCATCTGACAGGACGTAACCGCCTTTGGCCGACAGGTTCTCGTCCGTATGCGTGGTCCGGGCGGATTTCACTTTCTGACGTGTCAGCGCCATCGTGCTCGGGCCGGTCTCATTGCGCAGCGCCAATTCCCAACATTCTGCGGCTTCAACGCCGTCACAGGGGCGAAACACCGTCATGTTCGGCATCGCCCGCAGCGAAGCCACTTGCTCTACCGGCTGGTGGGTCGGACCATCTTCGCCAAGGCCGATACTGTCATGCGTCATGACATGGATAACCCGTTCGCCCATGAGCGCGCCCAAGCGGATCGCGGCGCGGGAGTAATCGGCAAAGACCAGGAATGTGCCAGAATATGGAATCACTCCGCCATGCAGCGCCATGCCATTCATCGCCGCCGCCATGGCATGTTCGCGGATGCCATAATGAATATAGCGCCCGGCCCAATTGTCAGGGCTGAGCGATGCCGTATGGCTGGTCTTGGTATTGTTCGAGCCCGTTAGGTCCGCCGAGCCACCAATCATTTCCGGAATAGCTTGGGTCAGCGGCTCCAGAGCGGCGCCAGACCACTTGCGCGTCGCATCATCCTTGCCGCCATCGACTACGGACTTTTTGTGCGCGTTGACAATGTCAGACAGATTGGCGGGCAGAGCACCCGCAATGGCCGCTTCAAACGCGGCTTTGTCGGCATGATTGTCGAGGCGGTTTTTCCAGGCAAGATGTTCAGCGTGCGCGCGCTTGCCGGCCTCCGCCCAGGCCGCTTCAATCTCTGCCGGAACGTCGAACGGCGCATGCGGCCAACCAATATTCTCACGCACAGTGGCGACTTCTTCTTCGCCATAAGGACCGCCATGCGCTGGGCCGGTGCCCGCACGTTTGGCGCCATAGCCGATGATGGTTTTCACCGCCAGCATGACCGGCTTGTCTTGAGTTTGCGCCCAGGCGAGCGCCGTTTCGACATCGGCCGCATCATGGCCGTCTACCTTTCGAGTGACCCATCCGGACGCCTCAAAACGCATGCACTGATCCGTGCTGTCGGCCATGTCAGTGCCGCCATCAATCGTGACCGCATTATCATCAAACAAGACAATAAGATTGGAGAGTTTGAGGTGCCCTGCCAGCGTAATCGCTTCCTGGCTAATACCTTCCATCAGGCAGCCATCACCTGCGATGGCATAGGTCTTGTGATTCACCAGCTCATCGCCAAAGCGAGCATTTAGATGGCGCTCGGCGATCGCCATTCCGACCGCCGTTGTGACCCCCTGCCCTAATGGCCCGGTCGTGGTTTCAACGCCTTTCGTGACGAAATTTTCCGGGTGGCCTGCCGTCGTCCGACCGAGCTGGCGGAAGTTTCGGATATCGTCGCGACTGACACTGTCATATCCGGTGAGGTGCAGCAGTGAATAGACAAGCATCGATCCATGGCCTGCCGACAAGACGAACCGATCGCGATCAGCCCAGTCCGGATCAGCCGGATTGTGTTTCATGAATTTCGTGAACAAAACCGTCGCCGCGTCGGCCATGCCGAGCGGCAAACCAACATGGCCGGACTTTGCAGCCTCAACCGCGTCGATTGAAAGTGCGCGGATGGCGTTGGCCATGTCCCGGGTGGAAACTGTCATACCTCAACCCCTGTCTTTTGATGCGACCGGGAATGGAGAGCGTGCCCAACGCTGTCAAGACTCATTAACCGCGACTATTGAGTTTTGGGCACAATAACTGCAAACCCTATCCCTATGAGCGTCATCGAATCTGCTGCCCATCGACTGGAACAAGCCCTACGGCAACTAGAAGGAGCCGTGGAAGGCCTGTTTGAGCAGTCCGGTGACCCTGTCCTATTGCGTCAAGAATTGAGCGCAATGATGGAAGATCGCGCGCAACTGGCAGAGCAATTGGACGAGTCCCTGGCCCGTGAGAAAGAGTTGCAGGCGCTCGCTGACGAAGCCTCCGAAGCGCTCGGCTCTGCGATTGCCGAAGTGCGCGCCGCCCTTGGACGAGAAGGGCAAGACTGATGGCCAAAGCAGATATCAAAATTCGTGGACGATCGTACTCTGTCGCCTGCGCGCCTGGCCAGGAGGACCGGCTCGTCGGTCTATCCAGACAGCTCGATGTACGCGTACAGGATATTGCCAACGCGGTCGGAAACATTGGCGACGATCGCTTACTGCTGATTGCGGCACTGGCATTGCTGGATGAGCTGGATGCCTCTCATCGAGCCCAACTCGAAGCGGCTGGGCCGGATGTGGCGCGGGCAGCACAAGCTCTGAACGATACCGCGGCGCGGATAGAAGCGCTCGCCGCGCGGATCGAGGCGGAAAAATGAGCACACCTCAACTAAGCGTCCTGATCCCCTTCTATAATGAAGCGGGAAACGTGCTGCCGCTTTTGGAAGAAGTGCATGAAGCCCTATCCGACATTCCGTTCGAGACGGTTTGCGTCAATGATTGCTCTGACGACGCCACAGGCGATGAATTGGCGGAGGCCGCGGAGCGCTGGCCCGAGACGGTAAATGTGTTCACCCACGTCACCCGATCTGGCAAGTCAGCCGCCTTGTTCACGGGTCTGAAAGCCGTGCGCGGGACCTGGACGCAATTGATCGACGGCGATGGCCAGAATGATATCAATGACACAGCCCGCCTCTGGCATGAGCTGATCGCCGGTCAGGA
>JBCCDZ010000324.1:0-3285 GCA_039030525.1 Pseudomonadota bacterium
CCAGGCCCTTATCGACGGTCAGGTCCGCCCGGCGATTAATGATGACATAGCGATAGGCGCGCAGGCTTGCATTGAACCGGGCGCTCCAATCCGGCGCGACTTCCTCGGCTTTGATCACCGCCACCGGTTCCGGGCGGAGATGGAAATTGAGGGCATCAGCAATTTTGCGGATCGGGCGCGGCTTCTGCAAATCGAAATGCGCCACTTGCCCGGTCGCATGCACGCCGCGATCTGTGCGCCCGGCGCCCTGCATAAGAACAGGCGCATCATCGAGGACCGCTGCCGCTTCTTCCAGCGCCTGTTGAACCGATGGCTGACCATCCTGGCGCTGCCACCCGAAATAGGGTCGCCCATCATATTCAATCGTGATCTTGTAGCGCTGCATCCCTTACGCCCCGAAAGCAGCGGGATAGACCAGTGTGCCTGAATTCGGCCCGTTTTCAGTCAGCCGCTTGGCCATAAAATTCGGTCCGGACCATGGCCCCCCAAATTGCGCGGCAAGGCCGGCTGAGAATCCAAACCGCGGATAATATTCTTTGTGCCCCAACAAGAAGCAATGCGAACGTCCTGCGCCTTCCATCAAAGTCAAACCAAACCGGATCAGGCCAGCGCCGATGCCGCGCCGCTGGACATCCGGCCGCGCCGACACGGGGCCAAGACCACAAGCGACGTCCTCGCCATCGACCCTCACACGAAAGAACTGGATATGACCTAAGATCTCACGATCATTATGCGCCACCAGAGATGCCAGGCTGTCACCATCAAGCGCGAGTTGGGTTATGATTTGCGCTTCTTCCGGCGTCCCGAACGCGGCATCGGTCAGTTCGGTTATGGTTTCAGCGTCGTCTTCTATTGCCGGGCGTATCCAGAGATTGTTCATGCGAAGGTTGCTCCTGCTGGGATTGGCAAACCGTGCAACAAGTCTGCCGCCTCCATGGCTTTCGACCCTGGCTTCTGCGCTTTCAACAGACGCACGGCAGCGCCGTCGCCGCACTGTACCAGGAGTTCATCGTCGAGGAGCGCGCCGGGCGCTGCATCAGCGGCGCCCGTCTCCAACCGGCTCATCAAAGCCTTCATGCGAAGCGGCGCGTCTTCACCCTCAGGCGTGTAGTGAAACCAGGCGCCAGGAAAAGGCGACAGGCCGCGGATCTGGCAATCAATTTCTGTAGCAGGCCGCGACCAGTCAATCTGCTGATCCTCGGCGGTCACTTTATGCGCGTAAATGACACCGTCTTCGGTTTGCGGCTGCGGCGCGAGCGTACCGTCCGCATAGCCTGTGAGTGCCGTCACCGCCAAATCTGCGGCAAGGCCCGCCAAGCGGTCATGCACGCTGCCCGTCGTATCAAACGGAAAAATGCGGGTCTGCTCGGTTGCCAGAACCGGTCCGGTATCGAGACCCGCTTCCATCAGCATGGCTTGCACGCCCGTCATGTCATCGCCCGCCATGATGGCCCGATGGATCGGTGCGGCCCCCCGCCAACGCGGCAGCAAAGACGCATGCATGTTCATACACCCCAGCCGAGGAGCATCAAGCACCGCTTGCGGGAGTATCAACCCATAAGCCACGACCACGGCCGCATCGAGGTCAAGGGCAGCAAAGGCTTCCTGCTCGAGCGCTTTTTTGAGCGAGCGCGGTGTGCGCACCTCAAGACCTTGCGCTTCAGCCCATTGATGCACCGGCGTCGGGCGCAGCTTCTTGCCACGACCGGCCGGACGCGGCGGCTGGGAATAGACGCATGCCAGGTCATGCCCGGCCTCGGCCAAGGCGGCGAGGACCGGGACAGCGAAATCAGGACTGCCCATAAAAGCGATGCGAAGCGGTTTGGTCATGCGCGCGCTCTAGCCTGACCGGAGCATGGGATAAAGTGCGACGTGAATTTAAGCTGCACTCTGTTCTTTAAGCCGTTTGGCTTTCTTCACCTTGTCGACAGCGCGCTGACGTTTCAGGCGGGACAGATAATCGATGAACAACGTGCCTTCGAGATGGTCCATCTCGTGCTGAATACAGACAGCGAAGAGACCAGACGCCACTTCTTCCACGTCATTGCCATCATAATCCAGATAGCGAATGCGGCACTCGGTCGGGCGCTCGACTTCCTCAAACACGTCCGGGACTGAGAGACAGCCCTCTTCATACGGCGCGAGGTCTTCGGTCAAAGGCAGGATTTCAGGATTGACGAAGAAACGCGGGTTCTTTTCGTCATTCTCTTGCAAGTCCATCACGATCACACGCAGCGGCTCACCGACCTGAATGGCCGCGAGGCCAATGCCAGGCGCGTCATACATGGTTTCCAACATGTCATCCATGAGCGCACGGATCTCGTCCGTGACGCCGCCTTCAACCGGCTTGGACACCTGTTTCAGCCGGGAATCCGGCACCGTAAGAATTTCGCGTATCGCCATGGCTTTCAAGTATGAGCGCGAAGCGAGAACGTCAATATGCAAGCGGTGATGGCGGTATTTGGATTTTCGAAAATCAAATGGTCGCATTGTTCAATTTCAAAGCAGATGCGAACATCTTGTGTGTGGGAGGACTAATAGATGGTCAGTCTCAAGCATCCAAGGTGGGCATACCTGCTTTTCACTGTGGGTGTCTTTTCGTTTCTCATTAGGCTCATCCTGGATTCCAATTTCGCGAATTCTGCGGTGCTTTATGTCGCGATCCCATTCCTGGTTTCGTTTGCGATTTTCCAGTTTACGAAAAAGCCCGATGGCAGCAGGTTGTGGATGGGTTATCTCGCGCACATGCGCGACGCCACCATCATCATGTTGGCAACGTCGGTCATTTTGTTTGAAGGCTTCATCTGTGTCCTCATGTTCATGCCGATTTACTACGTAATTGTGTCTGTCGGTTTCGGCGCTGAGGCCTTGATGAAGAAAAATCGTGACGGCAAACAGAATAAATTGAAAGCTTCCATATTGCCGCTCGCCATCGCGCTTCTTGCGTTGGAGGGGCTGTCGCCTTCGACATCTTTCGAGCGGCAGAACCAGGTCACTCGAACGGTTATTGTGAACGCGTCGATTGCAGACCTCAAAGCCAATATGGCAGATGAAATTGACCTGTCCGAACAACGGCACTGGTTTCTATCCATCTTTCCACTTCCAGTGGATGTGCAGGCCGGCACACTCGATCCTGGCGATGTGCACAAATTGGAGTTTATCTATAAGCGCTGGTTCTTCACCAATATCGATCGCGGATCCGGAGGTCTGGGAAGTAGTACCAATATTAGCATCAATGGGCTAACTGGTAATGCGATACGGTTTTATTACAACGGTATTCCGTCA
>JBCCDZ010000325.1:0-3270 GCA_039030525.1 Pseudomonadota bacterium
CAAGTTTTCGTCAGGAGTGGCGCATTTCAGGGCGATCAACAAGATCGCGTGGGGGAAGCTTGCTCAATCGAAAACGTTCAAACCTCTCGAGAGGCGTTCACATAAAAGCCATTCTGAAGCTTCAGCCCCATTCTCCGTCTTGGCCATCCGCCAAGCCCCACACAGGCCATATTCTGAGAGGCGCGTACACGCCCATTGATAGCCGTCGGCGCAAGCGTTTTGCAGCAGGTTCGCCGCTTCAATCCGATCGCGAGACCCGCCTAATCCGGCATACATCATATTGCCAAGCCCTGCGCAGCCGCCCGCATCATCTAGGTCGCAGGCTTGCGTATAAAGCGCACGCGCATGTTCGAGGTCGACGTCGCGCTCATCACCTTTTTGCGAACTATAAGCCTGCTGCACGCAGGCGCCGGGATGGTCGCCTTCAAAGCAGGCGGCGTCATAGTGGATCCTGGCCTGTGTGGAATCCTGTTCCGTAGCGAGGCCGCGGCGATACATGTCGGCCAGTGCAAAACAGTTCCGCGCCCACTGATCCCGGGGCAGGGTTCGGTCGTTGCAGAGCTTGTCATATACGGCAAAGGCCTCTTCCATTCGCGACTCAGCGCGTTGCAGGTCAATGCCGTCGCTCGGTCGAATGATGTCGCGCCCGGCGACGCCCTGTGTCAGACGCGAGGCATCGCGCATCGCGCGCTCAGCAAAATACTCCTCGGCGGTCTTCGGGGTTGGCTTTGATTTTCCAAATTGTGCAAACGAAGAGGTCGCAAACACGATAGCGAGTGTCAGCAAGGCCAGTGTTCGAAATAGCATCTACAGGCTCCAATCGGGTTCGATGTGTAATATTATAGCTAGGAATATGACGCTTTTCTGTCGAGTCTTGCCAGACAGTGTTTCGGCTGCCACCGTAATTAAAACAGGGAGAATTGAATGTCCGCAGAAAATCAACGCCCAATCGGATCTGGCTTTGGCGCCAAAACACCTGCTGCTGACGTGGTCAAAGGCATGGATCTCTCTGGCAAGAATATCATTGTTACCGGCGGCTATAGCGGGATTGGTATTGAAGAAGTACGGGCGCTGGCTGGGGTCGGGGCGAAAGTGACCGTGCCGGCGCGACGCCCGGATGCGGCGAAGGAAGCGCTTGGCGAACTGTCCGGCGATATTGAGATCGCGACGATGGATCTCGCCGATGTCGGGTCGGTGAGGACGTTCGCAGATGATTATGTTGCAACCGGGCGGTCGCTCGACATTCTCATCAATAATGCCGGCATCATGGCCTGTCCGCTGGACCGGGTTGGCCCGGGTTGGGAGCGCCAGTTCGGGGTCAATCATCTCGGGCATATGGCGCTGGCGGTTGGTTTGCTGCCCGCCTTGCAGAAAGCCGAAACGTCGCGGCTCGTGGCTTTATCCTCGACCGCGCATATTCGCGGCGATGTGAATTGGGATGACCCGAATTATCAGACCAGCGAGTACAATAAATGGGATGCCTATGCGCAGGCCAAATCCGCCAATGCGCTGTTCGCGCTCGGCGCAGATCGTCGCTGGGACCAATATGGAGTGACCGCGTTTGGCGTGCACCCAGGCGGTATTTTCACGCCGCTACAGAGGCATTTGACGGTTGAGGAAATGGCCGCGCTCGGCTGGATGAATCCGGATGGGACGATCCCGGACATGATCAAAGCCATGTTCAAAACGCCAGAGCAGGGCGCCTCAACCGCGACCTGGGCAGCGACGTCGCCAAAGCTTGAAGGCCGAGGCGGTGAATATTGCGAAGACTGCGATATCGCCCAGCTGGCCGGTCCAGACAGCCAGCGCTGGGAGCATGCGCGCGAATGGATTTGCGACGAAGAGAAGGCCGATCGCCTATGGGCAATGAGCGAAGAGATGCTCGCGTCCGCATAACATTCAACTTTTTGGTTGAATAATCTTCAAAGACCGTTATATTCATCCGTATGGTTGAATATAACGAGATACTGACACAGACCTTTCGCGCCCTGGCAGACCCGACGCGGCGCGCCATGCTGGAATCGCTGCGCACCGGCCCGAAGACGATTGGCGCTTTGGCCGAGCCGCTGGACATCAGCTTTGCGGCGACCTCGAAACATCTTGGCATTCTGGAAGCGGCAAGTCTGATCCGCCGTGAGAAAAGCGGCCGCGAGCGGATTTGCCATTTACAGCCTGGCGATTTGCAAAAGGCGCAAGCCTGGCTCGAAACGCATGCCGCATTCTGGAACGTGGCGCTCGACGCCTTGGAAACCGCACTCAAACGAGAGGATGATGATCATGGGTGATTTTGTGACCTATCCCCAGCCCACCGTATTAGAGGTTTTTCGTGACCTGCCAGGCCCGATCGACCGCGTCTGGGACTATTTGACCAAGTCGGACTTGCGTCAGAAATGGCTCTGCGCTGGAGACGTTTCATCTGATGTCGGCGGCGAGATCGTGTTTGACTTTGATCATTCACGCCTGTCCGAGCGACCGACTCCACAGAGCCATCAAGGCAGCGGCGATCAGCACATGACGGGCATTGTCCGGGTCTTTGATCCGCCGCATCACCTGGCCTTTTCGTGGCCATCCGCTGAAGCCGAAGCGCCGACCGAAGTGGTCATCCGTTTGACCGAAACAGAACAGGGTGTGCGGCTGCATTTACGGCATGAGAAACTGCTGACCGACGCGTACAAATCGGGTGCCTCAGCCGGCTGGCATACGCATCTCGATATCCTTGACGACATTCTCAACGGACGCGCAGGGCGTGATTTCTGGGAGCATTACCTGGCACTGGAAAAAGCCTATCAACAGAGATTGGCAAAGGCCGAATGACGTCGCCTAATGTCGGCTATTCCGGCAAGCCATTGTACCAGAAGCTAGGCCTCAAGCCGGGCTTGCGTTGCCTGACCATCCGGACCCCATCGCATTATCAGGACCTGGTGCGCGGCGTCGAGGACGTGAAATTCTTCACACGCGCCACCCCGGTTAATGTCGTGCATGTCTTCTGCCGCCGACGCCGGGACGTGGCGCCGCTGCTTGACCGGTCCCTGCGCAGCGTCGTCGAAGGCGGGATGATCTGGGTCTCCTGGCCGAAGAAGTCGTCGCCGCTTTACCTTGATCTCACCGAACAGGATTTTCGCGACCACATCCTGCCGCTCGGCTGGGTTGACGTGAAAGTCTGCGCCGTGGACGACGATTGGTCCGGCTTGAAGTTTTTGCGGCGGAAGGTGTGAGGGGCTGGGGACGCCGTAAAGCGCCCGTCCGTAATTTCTGCTTTGGGTCAGGAGG
>JBCCDZ010000326.1:0-3238 GCA_039030525.1 Pseudomonadota bacterium
CGCTTCAGCCTTCGGTTCTGACCAAAGCCGGATCGAATCTCAGTCTGAGTTCGTGACGCAACTGTCTGACGCTCTGAAGTCTGGTATCGGTACACTGGTCGACGCTGACCTGGAATCTGCCTCTGCTCGTTTGCAGGCTCTAGCTCAGAAAGCGTATGGCGAAGTTCGCAACCGAACCGCTGATAGTAGATCCATCGAACGTGCCCTGTTCCAACAAATCACGGACGCGATGATCGAAGCGCAAGACCTCAAGCAGAGCGACCCGGCTAAATGGGCAAACGCAATCAACCGCAATCTCGATCTCTGGACCCTTTTGGCTTCAGATCTGATGCACCCCGATAATGGACTGGACGCCGGCTTGCGCAAATCGCTGCTGGAATTGTCTGTTTTTGTGCGCCGCTCCAGCACCAAAATTTTAGCTGGCGCAGACGAGCTTCCCGATTTGATTGATATCAATGAGTCAATCATCAAGGGCCTCGCAAGCGCGGGATAGGGTTAGAGTAACCAGGAGGGACTAGGAATGTCCGGATTAATGTTGAAACTTGCTCCGGGAGAGCGCTTTTTCATTAATGGAACACTTTTGGAAAATGGCGATAAGCCGGGCCGCATTCGCGTGCCAGGTCCCGATGTCATGGTGCTTCGTTGCCGTGATGCGCTTCAGCCAAGCGAAGTGAACACGCCTGTGAAACAGGTCTATTATGCCATCCAGCTTCTGATCACCCGCGATCTCGACGAGGTCGAGACATTGCCCGCAATTCATCGCGCCTGCGAAGATTTGAGCAATGCATTTGAACCCGTGAATCCCGAAATGATTCCACTGCTGCAGGAGATGATCCGGCGCGGAAATTACTATTCGGCGCTATGCTATATGAAGCAGATCATTGAGCTCGAAAGTCAATTGCTCGGCGATGGCCAGAGCGGAGCGTTGGCGGCCTAAATGACCTTCCAACCCGTCCTCCCCCTTTCAGGCTTTGCAGGCTGGAACTTCCTGCAAGAGACCTATGACAAACAGCTGGAGACCTATAGCGCGTCACCGCAAATTCAGCGTGATATTGACTATTTCAAAGAAAAAGTTGCGGACCCGATTTCGGTCGAGGACTTTGTCAGCGATCCGCGTTTGCGACGGATCTCGTTGACCGCGTTCGGCTTGTCAGGCGAGGAATGGAAGACCGGCTATATCCGCAATATTCTCGAACAGGTTCAGGATCCCGAGAGCACGTTTCTGGAGCGGTTGAATAATCCGCAATATACAAATTATGCTGAAGCGTTTGAGCCAGCGAATGGGCAGATCAATCTGATAAGCTCCGAGATCGATACAATTGCGGCACGTTTCGCAGCAGAGTCCTTTGAGCTTGCTGTCGGCCAGCAAGATGACACGATGCGGCTCAGTCTGAATTTTCAAGACGGCATTAGCGAGGTTGTCACCGAAGGGTCGACGGATGAGGCGGTTCTGTTCAAACTGCTCGGCAGCACACCGATCCGCACCGTTTTAGAGACGGCGCTCGCTATTCCCGCAAACTTGAGTCAGCTCGATGTGGACAAGCAAGCAGAGTTTCTCAACGATCGACTGAAAAGCCAGTTTGGTATCAACTCGGTTCAAGACCTCAAGTCACCAGAAGTGATTGAACAGGTGCTGCAGCGGTACCAGATCCTAGCTGGCATCAATCAAAATTTCAGCAGCACCAGCTCCGCGTCCACCGCGCTTGTCCTGCTCGGCAATGCGGCTGCCGGATTTGGCGCGCAGGCCAGCCAGAACCTGTTTTTAAGCGGTCTCTAGCGCCGTTTTATCTGCCTGTGGCGCCGCCAGATCTCGCGCGGGCATCAATAGTCCATCAAGATACTCGAAGGCCGTCGGAATGCTGTCGCTATTTTCTGTGAGATAGCGATCCAGGTCTGGAAACAGCGTATAAGCTATATCCGCGCTGGGGTCTTTTCCGAACTCGTATAGTCCCGCCCGAACCATTGGCGCGATCTCGTCATATGTCATCATCAGTGAGCGGAACAATTGTAAGCTATTGTTCTGAGCTTCAGTCGCCGCTTTCGGTAGCGCCCGCGACACGCTCCGCAGAACATCAATCGCGGGATAGCGTCCGCGTTCGGCAATCTTCCGCGACAGGACGATATGCCCATCCAGAATTCCACGTACCATGTCGGCCACAGGTTCTTCGAAATCGGAACCCGCCACCAGGACAGAGAATATTGCAGTAATGTCGCCACTTGTCTTGGTGCCGGGCCCTGTCCGTTCAGCCAATTCAGAGACCACCCGGACGGTCGACGGCGGGAACGCGTTCAAGGCTGGCGTTTCGCCCGCCATCAGCGCCGTTTCGCGATGCGCCTCAGCAAACCGGGTCAGCGAATCAAACAAGAACAGAACTGAATGGCCTTGATCGCGGTAGTATTCTGCCGCTGCCATGGCACAGAACGCAGCGCGCTTTTTAGCGCCGGGCGATTCGCTGGCCGTGGCCGCCACAATTGTCGTTCTGTGCAATACATCGGCGGGCAAGACATCGTCGATGAATTCCTGAACTTCACGGCTGCGCTCACCGATCAAGGCGATGACGATCCGGTCTGCGCTCATTCGTCCGGCAAGTCGGCCGAGCAGCGTTGATTTGCCGACCCCCGATCCCGCAAACAGGCCGATGCGCTGGCCATGACAGATGGGCAGCAGCGTATCGGTCACGTTCAGCCCTGTCGACAGGCGTGGGCCAAGCGGTTTGCGCGAAGCGGGCGGTAGAGCCGGCGTCTGCAGCGGCACATTTACGGCAGCACTTGGTTGCGCGGCCGGGACTTTGCGCATCTGAATATCGCCGCGATAATTGACCAGCGCCCCAAGCCAGTGATCACCAATCTCGACCTGATCTTGTGGCGAAAAATAAGCGCGATCGCCGATGCGGGCGGCGTCGGTTGAGCTGAACATCAAGACTTTGACCACTGTGTCAGTGACCGACATCACCTCGCCAATCAGGGACTGGCCGGGCTTTTCAATAAGCACACTGTCGCCAATCCCGACGGCGTGTCCAACCCCGGCAACCATGAGCATCCCTGGCAGGATCTCAGTGACAGCGCCCCAGAGGCGATAAGGAGAGGTTAGAGGCGTCGACATGGTCAGAAGTTTAATAAACCTAGGGTAATCATTAATCCTTTATTCAACTTATGGTCGCAAATTTACGTAGCGGCTGTCACAGCCACGGCCAGCTCGAGCGAGTCTCCTGAAACAGCGGCCAATGGACTACGCGAG
>JBCCDZ010000327.1:0-3219 GCA_039030525.1 Pseudomonadota bacterium
GCGCAACAATCAATCTGCGCACTCGACGCTTGAAAAACACACCCTTCATCTGGTTACCTCACCTATCGTCACTCTAGACCAACACGGTCTTTACAGCGGCATTCCGATCGTCTGTCTATCGCGCGCGGTTCAGCACCATCGATCTTCGCACTCAACCGCAACAATTGCGTTGATCTTCGACCGCTCCGATCCAGATCTGACTTATGACAGAAGATCTGCGTCCACCGATCGACCTCGAGATGTCACTTGCTGAATTCGAACGCTGGTACTGGCCCGTGGCGGCGTTGAAAAGTTTTTGCGACGGTCTCAATCTCTCGAAAGCTGGCCGCAAGGCGGACTTGAGAGCGCGCGTCAGCCAGGCGCTTGGCGGCCGTGAAGTCGAACCGTCGAAATCACGTAAGCCCATCGCGCCGGGCGAAGTCGATTGGAAACGCGCTGATCTGTCTGCCGAAACTCTTATTACGGACTCGATCACATTCGGCCCGAACGTGCGGGCGTTCTTTAAATCCCAGATTGGCGCTCGGTTCGTGTGTCATTCCGATTTCATGGACTGGGTGAAGGCAAATGCGGGGCTCACGCTGCGGGACGCCGTTGAGGCCTGGAAACTCTTGGAAGAGCGGCACCAGGATCCGGCCTTTCGCCGCGAGATCGCTGAGTGCAACAATTACCTTCAGTATTTACGCGACATCCGAGACGCGAACCCAGCGCTGTCGCTCGAGGATGCAAAGCGGTGCTGGGATCAGAAAAAGGTACGACCTGCGCGCGGCGGTATTGTCGTCTACGAAGGTTCGGACTTGCGGTTTCTAGCTGCGGCGCGTGATCAGGCTGAATTCGCGCTCTAACGCTGCAAACCGCCGTCTCGTGCAAACTATCGCAGCCAGCGATCAAGTAGAGCCTGTTTCTCGGTGAAGTCTATCAATGCTGCGTCCGGTGCTCGGTGTAGCAAAGTAATCTGATCGCCCGGGCGGACTTGGCCGAGCAGGTGGCGATCACAGTGCGCGATTGAGGCGATGCGTGGATAGCCCCCTGTGGTCTGGGCATCGCAGAGGAGGACGATCGGCGTTCCTGAAGGGGGGCATTGAACGATGCCTGGAAACACCGGAGCACTCTTCATTTTGCCATCGCTGGCGACGCTTAGGATATGCCCTTCCAGCGAGAGGCCCATCCGCGTGGCCTGGCGCCCGGCGGTGAAGGTTTCGCTGAACAAGGCGGCCCGTGCCTCTGGCGCCAGCAGATCCGTCTCTGCCGACACACAGGCGCGCAGCGCAAACGCATGGGTGAAGATGGGGCGCAGCGCGTCTGGCGTTTTCAGGCTTTCCGACATCACCGATTCCCGCGCCGGGACTAAAACATCATCTGGCATCAAGGCGCGGCCTTCATACCCCCCGAGCGACGCGGGCAAATAGGTCGACGTGGAGCCAAACTGCGCCCGCGCTTTGAAGCCGGAGCGGATCGAGAGATAGGTTCGCGCGCCGACCTGCGGCGGGTCCATCTTAATCGTATCGCCCGTACGCAGATGCCAGGTTTCGTGAGCGCTCTTTTCTCGGCCGGAGACGGAAAGACGCCCGGCGGCGCCAGTGACGGCGACGGCGTAATCGGCTTCGACCTCTGCCTCAAACCCGCCAAACGTGATCTCCACGCAGGTTGCGTCGCTGGGATTGCCAACCAGGCGATTGGCGAGCGCCATTGAGAGGGGATCGGCAGGCCCGGCATAGGGAATTCCCAAATGTCGATGGCCGAGACGCGGCGCCCCTTGAAGCGTGCTTTGTAAACCGGCTTTCAGAATACGTAGCATCTAAACCGCCTTGAACATTACGCGCTGACTGGGGCGCAGTCGCAGCGGCTCGGAGGTATCTGGATCGAACAAGCGCTCTTGTGTGCGGCCAATGAGCGGCCAGCCGCCAGGGCCAGCGAGCGCATATATGCCTGTGAAGGCTGCGCTTATTCCAACCGATCCAGCCGGCACACGGGGTCGAGGCGTCCCGAGCCGCGGAACCTCAAACGATTCCGGCAGTCCAGAAATGTAAGAAAATCCGGGTGTAAAGCCGATCATCTCAACCAAATGCTCGGACTCCGTATGCATCGCGACAAAGGCATCCATGGTGAGCCCCATCGCCTCGCAAATGGAGGCAAGGTCAGGGCCGAAGTCCCCGCCATATTGAACAGGGATGTGGATGATCGGCCCGGCCGCTTCACCAGTGAGGTTGATCGACTGAATGCCCGCTAGCCAGGTCGTAACTTGGTCAGCGCGCGCAGGATCAAATCGAATGCTGACCCGGTCTAACCCAGCCACGACATCTTCGGCGAGCCCGGCAGATCGAAGCTCGCTCGCGAGGGCTTGTGCGTGCCGTGACGTGTCGACCTGAAACTCAAACACATCATCGGCGATGCGCACGGGGGTCAGTTTGGCGGACACAGGGAAATTCCGTGTTGCTCTAGCGTGGCTTTGATCGACTGCGCCGCCGCAAATGCGCCCGGCGTGTCGCCATGCACGCAGATGGTATTGACCGGCAGAGCAATCGTATCGCCTGGATAGGTGACGACTTCTTTGCGCGTGGCCATGGTGAGCGCTTGCTTGGATTGCGCCTAAGCATCGTGGATCACGGCGCCGGTCAATGCGCGGTCGCGTAATCGGCCATCTGCTTCATAGGCTCGGTCCGCGAATCCTTCAGCTACAAACGCTACTTCTTGCGCTTCTGCCGCTGCTTGAAGTTTCGAGTTTGGCGGCCCGAACAGGGCGGCGTCTGGCAGTAAATCTTGCAAGACAGCGACCACGCTCTCGGCCAGGCCGGCGTCCAGCGCCGCCATATTGTAAAGCGCGCCGTGGGGCTTCAAATGCGTGAGCGAAACCCCCAGCGCATCCGCTTCAGTCTTGAGGGCGGCCACCTGTGCGCGCAGGCTCTCCTCAAGCTCAGCGCCAGACAGGGATGATTTCGTCCGGCCAAAATTTTCTCGGTCAGGGAAAGACGGATGGGCCCCCGCCGCAACGTGGTTTTCCTTTGCCAAGTTCAATGCGGTTCGCATGGAGGCGGCGTCGCCCGCATGTCCGCCGCAGGCAATGTTACAGCTGGTCACTACCGACATCAGCTCCGCATCAAAAGCGCAGCCTTCACCGAGGTCCGCATTGAGATCTAACCGCCCGCTCATATCATGATCCCCGCAGCACGTAGGATCGAGCGCACGCCGAGCCCAAGCGTGATCAGGACAATCGCCCCACCA
>JBCCDZ010000328.1:0-3189 GCA_039030525.1 Pseudomonadota bacterium
GATGAAACACGCGCTGCCATCTGCCATCCTGCCGCTCGTCTCTTATGTCGGTCCAGCCATGGCGCGAGTGATGACCGGATCGCTGGTGATTGAGCGCATTTTCGGTCTTCCCGGCATGGGGTCGTATTTCGTCGATGGTGCGATCAATCGCGACTATACGCTCGTGATGGGCGCCTTGATCATCTATGCGACGCTGATCGTCCTGTTCAATCTGGTGGCCGATATTCTCTATGCCCTGCTCGACCCGAAGGTGAAGTATGACTGATACGATGGACCTGACCGGCCGCAAGGAAGCCGTGGAGAACGCCATTCAGGGCGGACGCTCGCTTTGGGATGATGCCAAGGCCCGCCTGTTCCGCAACAAGGCCGCCGTCGCATCCATGTGGATCCTCGGCATCATGATAACGATCGCTGCGCTTGGCCCGTTTGTCTGGGTGCATGATTACCGGACCATCTCGGCGAATGTCGAACTCGCTCCAACATTTGAGAACCTTCATTTGCTCGGCACGGACACACAAGGGCGTGACAGTCTTGCGCGCTTGATGATCGGGCTTCGGATCTCGCTTGCCGTGGGCATGGTCGCGACCATTGTCTCGCTGATCATTGGCGTGACCTGGGGGGCGGTCGCAGGATTTGTCGGCGGCCGGGTCGACAATATCATGATGCGCTTTGTGGACGTGCTCTACGCCGTGCCATTCATCTTCTTTGTCATCCTTCTGCTGACCGTATTTGGCCGCAACATCATTCTGATTTTCGCCGCCATCGGCGCTGTTGAATGGCTGACCATGAGCCGGATTGTCCGGGGGCAGACCCTGGCCATCAAGAATATGGAATTCATCGAGGCAGCTCGGGCCACGGGCGTGCCCTTCTTCACCATTATTCGCCGACACATTTTGCCAAATGTTGTCGGCCCAGTGGCGGTCTATGTCACCTTGACGATTCCGGTCGTGATCCTGGCCGAGAGCTTTCTCTCATTCCTGGGACTCGGCGTGAACGAGCCTCTGACATCGCTTGGTGTGCTGATTTCCGACGGCGCGAAGGAAATGCAGGACAAGCCGTGGATGCTGCTGGCGCCAGCTTTGACCATGATGATCACGCTGCTTTGCCTGAACTTTATTGGCGATGGCCTGCGCGACGCGCTGGATCCGAAAGAGCGCTGATCTCTGACGCATTCGAACGTAAGCTTGCCATCTGCACTTGGTGGGTTACACCTGTAACTTAACCTCAAGAGCGGAGAGCGGAAATGTTGCGCTGGATGATTCCTGGACTGATTGCCTTTGGACTCTCAGGCTGTGTTGCGGTTGATGAAACCTCGACCAATGCTGCCACGTCATCGACGACCGAAATCTCAACTGCCGCGTCTGACGGCGTTGCGGTTATTGGCACCCCCTATTTCGCGTCACTCCCTGACAGCGCGCCTTTGATTGTCCTGTTCCATCAAGGCGGTTCGAACGCCCGCGCGGAATATGCGCCGCTCATTCCATGGCTCAATGAAAACGGCTATCGCGCCATTGGTTGGGACCTGCGCGCAGGCGGCGAGATATATGGTCTGAACAATCGCACCGCTGACGGGATGCTGCCTGCGGAGGCTGACTCCTATTGCGATGGTTATGGCGACATGCGCGCCGCCCTCGATGCGTCCCTTTCTCATGCGTCCGCAGACGAAGCGATTATCTGGGGCAGCTCTTACTCTGCCGCCCTGGTCTTTCATTTGGCAGCGGATGCACCCGACAAAGTCAGCCACGTTATCTCGGCGTCGCCCGCATCAGGGCCCCCGATGGCGAATTGTCTGGCGCGCGCGCGTCTGGACGAGCTGACCGTTCCTGCTTTTGTCTTGCGCCCGGCCTCTGAAATGGAACGCGAGTCTGCGCAGCAACAAAAGCTTCTGCTCGACGCCGCGGGCGTCTCCGTTCTCGTCCTTGAAAAGGGCGTGCATGGCTCATCCATGCTTGTCGACGAGCGGACGGAAGCAGATATGTCCGCTGGTCGCGCTGCCGTCCTGCAATGGTTGGCGCAATAAGGGTCGAGCCTAATCCCGAGACTGCCCTCGTTTTTGCGCGATAAGCGCTAACAGGTCTTTCGCCCGCGAATGTGGGATCCCCAACAGAATGCGCTCTGCACGATCCAGGTCACCCGCTTTCAAGGCGTGATAACCTTCCGCGATCCTGGCTTCAGCCCCAATCACACAAATAGGTCCAGAGGGTCGCGCCCGGCTTCGCTTTCCAGGAAGCCCAGCGTTTCAAAGGTCTGTTTCATGGTCCCGGATAGCGGCGCTTGCAGGGTCAATGGCTTCCCGGATTTGCGCGGGACGACCATAGCGCGGGCGTGTAGATGCAAGCCCCGGCCAACGCCTTGCGGCACCTCGCGCCGGGTTTCATATTTGTCATCGCCGAGAATGCTATTTCCGAGCTCATGCATATGAAATCGCAATTGGTGCATGCGCCCCGTCGAGGGCTTCAACGCGACCCAGGCGGCGCGTCGCGCAGCGGTCGTGACAACGACATAGTCCGTGACGGCGTGTTTCGAGATCTTGTCGCCATGCGCGCCCATAATCATCCGCTCGCGACCCTCTTCGTCGACGCCTTTGCGCATCCACGAGCGTAGCTGCCCTGCCGGCGGATGCGGCACGCCAACCGTCACGGCCCAATAGATTTTATCCAAATCGCGAGAATGAAACAGGTCGCCCAGCCGAGAGGCTGCCGCAGGGTGTTTGGCAATCAGCAACAGACCGGACGTCGCCTTGTCCAAGCGATGGACCAGACGCGGGCGATGCTCACCATCCGATAACGCATCCAGCATGCCATCAATGTGCCGTCCGCCCTGACCGGTGCCGCCTTGGACCGCAATGCCAGCCGGCTTGTTGAGCACAAACATCTCATCGTCTTCATGCAGAATGAGCGGCTTCAAAAATGCCAGAGCCTTGGCATTTGGTTGGCTCGGCGCGCGCCAGACGCCGTCGCCATCATCCGCCGTCTTCGATTTGAACGGCGGCAGGCGCACAGCCATGCCCGCCTCCAAGCGCGTATTGGCTTTCGCCCGGGCGCCATTGACCCGGATCTGGCCTTTGCGCAATAGCTTTTCCAGCTCGCCTTGCGTCATCGGCATGCGCCGCTTCACCCAGCGATCCAGGCGGACGCCGCCTTCTTTTTCACTGACGGTTTCGGTGATGACTTGCCGGCTCATGCGAGC
>JBCCDZ010000329.1:0-3177 GCA_039030525.1 Pseudomonadota bacterium
GCACTGCGAGCTTCGCCTGGAGTCTCATTGATCAGAATGAAATCAGCCGCAGAGACGCATAGATCCGCACGTTCTGTCGATCCAGCGGGGCACGAGGCTTCGACCATTTTTAGGGCCATAGCGGGATCAGGATCACCTCCGACGCCGCGCAAATAATAGTCAGCAACTTCCTGACAAGATATAAGTCGACCGAGTTCACAAGATTGCTCGAGCTTCGCTCTTGCAGCCGACGGATCAGGCTCGCTGGCGCGTCCTGCCAGGTAAAAGTTCGAAACTGTGGCACAGGCTTCGGCGCTCGCCAGGTCGCAGGACTTCTCGGCGTAAGACACCGCCGCGCGGTGCGCTTCAGGGGCGTTTTGTGCCGCGTAATGGCGGCTCAAATTATCGCAGCCGCGGCTGTATCCATTGTCACACAGCCGTTGAGACAGATCGCGATAGGCCCTCGAACTGTCTGAATATTCTGAGGCCACTAACGAATTCGTGTAGACCGAAAACAGCGTTTCGCAGGCGCTCGATTTCCGCGTTTCGCGGGCTTCAATGAAACACGCCGTTTCCAGAGGGGCGATCGCTTCTTGTGGTTTGCCCGATGAGACCAGGTTCGTGGCTGTCAACATTAGCTGACGGACATTAGCAGATGCTGGCTGCGCAACTGAAATAGGGGCTGCCGCCACCTGGGCGGTAAGCGGTTGTGATTCGGCCGTTGAGACCGTCGCTTCGAGAACGGATGACGCAGCCGGCACAACCGGTTCGACATAAGCATTGGACGTCGCACGGGGTTGTGTTGCCGGAACAAAGGGATCGGTTTGCTGCACTGGCTGCGCGACTGATGGCGGGTCCGCAGGCAGAGGATCGGCCAGTGTCGGTGTCGAGCGCGAGGGCTCGGTCAGCGCGATTTGTGTCTGCTCATTTTCAAGCAGCGCTGTCTGAGTCGTTGGGGTCTGAGTCGTATCGACCTGAGTGGTGGGCGCCAAACGCGGTTGGGCCGGGCCGTTACACCCGAGCACGCGCTCGGCCCAGGCGAGCGAGCGGTCGCTCGGTTGGCGTGGCAGAAGGCTTTCCAGCAATAGAGGATCGACTGCGCTTTCTTCAAGTTTGGCGACAATCTGTGTGGTGATCTGATCATTGGCTCTGATGCCGCAGGTTGCGTCCTGATAACAGCTCAACAATTGAGTCATCGCTTTGGCGTCGGATCGAACGGCGTCTCTTCCTTGCCATTGCCATTTCAGGATAATCATCGCGGCATAGCGGTCTTCGAGCGCCTGTTGCTGAGATTCAGGCACCAATTCATGCAATGCCGTCAGGGCATCCCCGGCGGTCTGGGCGTAACGATCAATTGAGTCTTCAGGGGGGCAGTCTGCGTGAGCAAACAAAGGGAGACTTAATATTCCAGTCGCCAGCACTACCCCACGACAGGCTTTCCGCATCACAGTCCTCGTCTTCTACGCGCGCATGATGTTTCGCTTCCGCAACGTAGCATATAGCTAAAAATCCAACAAGTTCAGGCAGTTTCCGTGCCAACTGTCGTCTAAACTTGTGACATAAGGATCACGATTCGGCCTGGAGCTGCGATGTTTGTTGCGATTTCAGCTGATTTGCAAAGGCTACTCGCTTTGCCCTCCCCAGGTCCGCATGGCGTCGATAATAGGACGCATTTTGCTGCCTTTTTCGGTCAAATGGTACTCAGAGCGCGGGGGATGTGTGTCATAAATTCGGCGCTCGATAACCCCATGATCTTCCAGCATTTTGAGGCGATTGGACAATGTATTCGGTGCAATTCCCGACAACTCGGCTTGCAAGTCCGAAAATCGCCGGGCGCCATGATCCACCAACTCGCGAATAATCTCGCTGGTCCAGCGCGACCCGATGATAAAGGCGGCCCGAGAAACAGGACAGAGCGGAAGATTCTTCTTGGTCATGATCTTGTTCTAGCGATTCTGCTTGACAAAATCTAGTAACTACAAAAAACATAGTTACTATAAACGATAGGGAGCTCCAAATGGCCTTTGAATTACAGGCAGTGATTCTTACAACTCTGATTTTATTCGTTCTTTTAATGGTGCAGGGCGCATTGGTCCCGCTGAACCAAGGCTTTGCTTGGGGCTTGGGCAGCCGTGATGCGCCGCGAGACAAGACAGCTTTCCAGGGCCGAGCAGTGCGCACGATCGCCAATCACATAGAAGGCATGCTGCTTTTCGTGCCGCTCGCTTTGATTGTGGAACTGTTGCAACTCTCGTCGACACTGACCGTGTGGGGGGCCGGAATATACCTTGCCGGACGCCTGGCATTTGCCCCGATTTATCTGCTTGGGCTGGCCTATTTGCGGTCGGCCGCTTGGGCCGTTTCTATCCTCGGCATTATGATGCTGTCCGTGCCTGTGCTTTCAGCGATGCTGTAACCGGACGGACAGGACGGATCGGCCTAGCTCAAGCGCTTAAAAGGCATGGGAATGGCCGTGGCGGTTGCTTTCGCGACCAGCCGTCCGGCATCGTCAATACATTCGGCTTCCATGAATGCCGCTGACCGGCCCCATTTCAGGATGCGGGCCTCGACAGAAGCTTTGCCGGGCATCAGGCGGCGCAGATAGGAGGTTTTCATCTCCAGCGTCGGCGCCGTCATCGTGACATTTGAGGCGATAATGCAGCACGTGCTCATCGCTTCATCCATCATCGCAGCGATGAAACCGCCTTGGACGGCCCCGGTTGGATTGGCGAACATGCCGGGGACGTCGAAATCCATGCGGACGCGCTGAGCGTCCTGTTCGACTTCGGTCAGGCGCATGCCCAAAGTTTGCGAGCAGGGTGGGCGTTTTTTGCTGTTTTGAAAGCGCGCCAGCATTTCTGCATCAGAAATGCGCGGTTTTTCATCAGATGGAGTGTCGGCCATACTTACTTGCGGCGAAACGCATCAAGGCTGATGACGGTGTCACCTTCGCCGTCTTTTTCCGTCGCCGCGTCGCCATTATCGACGCCATCTTGTTCTAGGGCGGGCGCGACAACCGTAGAATCCGTGTCAGAGCCGGCTTTTTCAAAGCTCACGCCAAAATTCACTGCAGGGTCTACGAACCGGGTCATCGCAACGTATGGAATAGACAGGTGCTGCGGCACACGATTGAATTTGAGCACAATCTCGAAATGTCCGTCATGCACTTCCAGGTCCCAATATTGGTGCTGGATGACA
>JBCCDZ010000330.1:0-3164 GCA_039030525.1 Pseudomonadota bacterium
ATCAGTTTTGCCTTGCGCTCGGTCTTGTCGGCTCTTGCGGCGCAGACGAGCGCTGCGCATGCCCCCGTCCCGCAGGCCTTTGTCAGGCCAGCGCCGCGTTCCCAAACGCGCAATCGGATCGTTTCGCGGTTAATGATCTGCGCGAAGCCAACATTGGTGCCTTCCGGAAAGGTCGGGTGCCACTCCACCAAGGGACCAATCGCCGGAATATCATAGGCATCAACGTCATCGACAAAGAAGACCGCATGCGGATTGCCCATGCTGACCACGGCCGGCATGTACAGATAGGGATCATCCATCGGCCCAATTTTAACGTCCACGCCGCGAACATCCATTTTCTCTGAAAGTGGAATGTCTTCCCAGCCAAGCAAAGGCGAGCCCATATCCACGCTGACCAGGCCAGCCTCGGCGCGCGCACCTTTCAAGAGGTCGGCTTCGGTTTGGATGCGCACTTCGTCTTTGCCGCTTTCTTCCAAAAGCAGATGTGCGACCGCGCGGGTGCCGTTGCCGCAAGCTTTCACTTCGCTGCCATCGGCGTTCCAGAACCGCAGGAACGCATCGGCGCGCAGATCATTTTCGATCGCCATAATCTGATCCGCTTTCATGCTCGCCGCGATCTCGCGCAATTGCGCTTCAGACGGCGCAAATTTGCTGTCGCGTGCGTCAAACACAGCGAAAGCATTGCCTGCTCCATTCATCTTCCAGATGCGCATTGGGCCCTCTGATTTTGTCCCCGGACGTGACATAGTCGCGGAGGCTGGCGATTGAAAGGCTTTACTTCGGCAAGCGTGTGGCACTGAGCCAAGCACCTGATTGGATAATAGCAGCAATCAATAGCAAGATTTGTATCGACCAGTGGCTGATGATGAAGGCACCGAGGCCGGCTGCGATGGAATACCAATGCAATCTGGGGTCACTCATCAAGCTTCCAGCTAGGCGTCGTTTGGCTTCAATGGTTGCTAAGTTCACATTTGCCCAAACACGGTTCATTCCTGGCGGGCCGAAAACGTCCTGCAAATCCTGTGGGTCCGTGACGCCTGAGAGTTCGGCGAGTTCTCTCACGCCGGTATGACCATACTCCACACGTTGGCGCAGCTGCATGGTTTGAACCAGCCGGATAAAGGCTGAGATCATCGTCGCGAGTGCGATGGAAACAAGCGGAAGGCCAGAGAGCGTGGACATTTAGCCCATATAGGACAGGAGCACGCTTTCTAAAAGGATACCGCTTATCTCGGGATTGCTGCCCAATAGTCGAAGTCGAGGCAAACGCCAGCCGCGTATCTGCCATCCTCACCGCGCAGCGCAAAGGCGCCCGGATCTTGGTCCTTCACGGCGACCAAGCGCAAACGGAGTGCGCCGACTGTGTCGCTGAGCTCAGCTTTGTCGAGCACTTCGCTCCAGGCATAGATGGTCTCACCTGCGAAGAGCGGTCCCGTATGTGTTCCGCCATTGATCGCCAGGAGCTCTGCCGCATTGGCGAGGCCATTAAAGGATAAGGCGCGTGCGATCGAGATGACGACGCCGCCATAGATGAGGCGTTTCCCAAATCGGCTGTCTTTCTGGGCGTGCGCGTCAAAGTGGACTTTCGCGGTGTTCTGGTAGAGGCGCGTCGCAACTTGATGCTCGGCCTCTTCAACGGTCATGCCGTCAACATGATTGATCTTCTCGCCGACCTCATACGCGTCAAATCGGTGCGGTGAGCCGGACAGGGTCATGTTCCAGTCCCTATAGACCCGCGAGTGTTTGAGACTTGTTGGGTCGACGACTTCAGGCAGGTCTGGGATTACGGTCTCTGGCGCAGGCGAGCCAGGATCGCGTTTATTGACCATCACCCAGCGAACATAGGAAAGCGCTTCTTCGCCGCGCTGGTTGAACCCGCTTGTGCGAACATAAACAACGCCGGTCTTACCGTTCGAGTTTTGCTTCACGCCGATGACTTCAGAGACCGCAGCGAGCGTGTCTCCTGGGTAGACCGGCACAGGGAAGCGCCCATCCGCATAGCCAAGGTTGGCAACAGCATTCAACGAAATGTCCGGCACGGTTTTGCCAAATACAATATGAAAGGCGAGAAGCGGGTCTACCGGTAGTGCGTCAAACCCGTTGGCTTTTGCAAACGTTTCAGCGCTGAACAGGGCGTGACGCGACCCGGTCAGAGCACGATACAGCGAGATATCGCCACTTGTGACGGTTAAGGGCGTTGCGTGATGGATCTCCATTCCGACATGGAAATCTTCGAAATAATTGCCAGGATTCGATTTGGTCATGCGGCCTTAAAGAGCGCTGACGCTGATCGGGTCAAGCCTGTCGCCGCGAAACCAGTTTAGACGGGGCTAAACTGCATGGTGAAGACGTCCACCATGACCAGCGTGATTGCCTCGCCGCCAGACGTAACAGCAGACCCAAATTGTGGCAGGACGAGCGCCAGGATCGTAGCAGATGACAGAAACCCAGAGATAAATCGCGCCTGCCCGTCGCGCATTAGAGTTGGCAGCGCGCGTGGGCCGTACATGGCCAGGGCTGGACCAAACATAAAGGCCGCAGACAAGACTAAGAATGCGATTGCGAGGAGCTGAAGCGCCAACATACCAAACACCTGTGAACGAGATCAGTAATCTCTATTGCAGGTGCTGGTTGAATTGACGTGTCTGCAATCGGTGAAATTTTACCGATTATGCGATTTCGAGGAGCTTATCATTTGGGCGTCCTAGAATCGCTTTATCGCCATTGATCCCGATCGGGCGCTGGATCAGGCGCGGATTGTCCGCCATGGCTTCAAACACTTCGGCGTCGGAGGCGGACTCGGGCAGGTCGAATTTGACGGCATCTTTTTCTCGCAAGAACGCACGCGGCGAGACACCGCCCATTTTTTTGGCAATGTCTTTCAGCTCATCCACGCTCAGCTTGCTTGAGGCGTTCATATATTTGCGGACGTCCGGTTCGATGCCTTTCTCTTGCAACAGCGCCAGCCCCTTCTTGGACGAGCCGCAACCGGTGTGGTGAATGAGGATATAAGTCATGACAGAAATTCCTAAGCGATCTGCGGATGAGATAGGCATGCCTCAGACAAAGGCAATCGGCGCGTTTGCTTATTGGCATATTTGGGAAGTTGAGGCAGGCTAGTGGTATGACCATTCAATCAGATCACCCGACCCTCGAAGCCGCAC
>JBCCDZ010000331.1:0-3100 GCA_039030525.1 Pseudomonadota bacterium
CGATGGCGCCATGGACGCATCGAACTTGATCAAACCGGCTTTGGCGCGCGGCGAGCTGCACTGTCTTGGCGCGACCACCTTGGACGAGTATCGCAAATATGTCGAAGGCGATGCCGCTTTGGCTCGGCGCTTCATGGCCGTCTATATTGATGAGCCGACGGTCGAGGATACGATTTCGATCCTGCGCGGATTGAAAGGGCGATATGAAGCCCACCATGGGGTGCGCGTTAGCGACAGCGCGATTGTCTCGGCCGCAACTCTTTCCAATCGTTATATCACGGACCGGTTCCTGCCAGATAAGGCGATTGACTTGATGGATGAAGCCGCCTCACGCCTGCGCATGCAAGTCGATTCCAAGCCTGAAGAGCTGGATGAAATTGACCGACGCTTATTGCAGCTGAAGATTGAGGCTGAAGCGCTGAAGAAAGAAAAAGACGACGCGTCCAATGACCGGCTGCAAACCATTGAAGGTGAAATCGGCGAACTGCAGACCCAGTCTGATGAACTGACAACGGCCTGGGCGGCAGAAAAGGACAAACTTAAAGGCGCAGCGTCGGCCAAGGAAGAGCTCGACCGTGCTTATGCAGAAATGGCCGAAGCCCAGCGCGTCGGCGACTTGCAGAAAGCGTCAGAGCTGAAATTCTCGGCCATTCCAGACCTTGAGAAACGCATTTCGGATGTCGAAGGCAGCGAAGAGGCGAGCGCCAATGAAGGCCTGGTTTCGGAAGTTGTACGTCCCGATCATATCGCGACGGTGGTAAGCAAATGGACGGGCATCCCTGTCGACAAGATGCTGGAAGGTGAACGCGAAAAACTGTTGCGCATGGAAGATACCCTACGCGCCCGTGTCGTCGGTCAGGAAGACGCTCTGCAAGCCGTTTCAAACGCCGTACGCCGCGCCCGTGCTGGCTTGCAGGATCCGAACCGCCCGATTGGATCCTTCCTGTTTGTCGGGCCGACCGGCGTCGGCAAAACCGAGCTGACCAAGGCGCTCGCCGAGTTCATGTTTGATGATGATAGCGCGGTGTTGCGTCTCGACATGTCAGAGTTTCAGGAAAAGCATTCGGTTGCCCGCCTGATTGGCGCACCGCCTGGCTATGTTGGCTATGATGAGGGGGGTGTTCTCACCGAGGCCGTGCGTCGGCGACCCTATCAGGTCGTCCTGTTTGACGAGGTCGAGAAAGCCCACCCCGATCTGTTCAACACGTTGCTGCAAGTGCTGGATGATGGCCGTCTGACGGATGGTCAGGGACGCACCGTCGATTTCAAGAATACAGTCGTGATCATGACATCAAACCTGGGCGCAGAAGCGATTGCCAGCGGCGACGAAGGCGCGTTGACGCCAGCGCAACGCGACGCCGTATCGACCGCTATTCGAGCCCATTTCCGGCCGGAATTCATCAACCGGATTGACGAAACAGTGTTCTTCCAACGCCTCGGACGCAGCGAAATCGACCATATTGTCGATATTCAGATGACTCGCTTGGGTGGATTGTTGAAAGACCGCAAGATGACGATTGCCTTGTCCGAGGCAGCGCGCAACTGGCTAGCAGATCGCGGTTATGACCCGGTCTATGGCGCGCGCCCGCTGAAACGGGTCATCCAGAAAGAGCTGCAGGATCCGCTGGCGCGTCTGCTGCTGGAAGGCCGCATCCATGATGGCGATGAGATCAAGGTAGATGCCGAAGCGGACAGCCTTACGATTAATGGCGTCCCGAATGATTTCGCCAAAGGGGCAGCGTCGCTGAACTGAGGCCGTCTCGATTAAGCAAAACCCCCGCTCGATGTCTCGAGCGGGGGTTTTTTGTTGCAATCAAATCGATTTAAGGTGCCGGCGGGGCGCCAACGGTCGCAACCACGAATTCGGGCAGCGTCCGTTCATCGCCGCGAATGGCATCGATCCGGTCGCGTTCGACTTTGAACGCTTCAAACACGCCTGGGTCCATGGCCAGTTTGCGACCGGTCGGCAGTTTCAGACGCATGACGTCAAGCGCTTTGCCATTCTTATAGACTTCATAATGCAGGTGCGGGCCAGTCGAAGCGCCGGTTGAGCCGACATAGCCAATGATCTGGCCTTGCTTCACCCGGCGACCACTTTTCACGCCCCGTGCATAGCGCGACAGGTGGGCATAAGCCGTCTTGTAACCCTGAGTGTGGCGAATACGGATATAGTGGCCATAGCCGCCATAGCGGCTGGCGCGTTCTACCACGCCATTACCCGCCGCATAGATAGGTGTGCCCGTTGGCGCGGCAAAGTCAGTGCCTTTGTGCAAACGCGTATAACCACTGATCGGGTGGCGCCGCTTGCCAAATCGGGAAGATAGGCGGGCGCCATTGATTGGCGTTTTCATCAGGAATTTGGTCGAGCTTTCACCATTGGCCTGGAAATAATCCGTCACGTCCTCATCTGGCGTGGTGTAGCGATAGAACGCCTTGTTCACCGCTTTGCCATTGAGCGCCGCATACACGACCTCGCCGCGGCGAATAACTTTGCCACGCTCATCCGTCATCACATTGAAAACCAGCTCAAACGCATCGCCTGGATGCACTTCGCGCTGGAAATCGAGATCATAAGCAAAGACCTGGGCGAAATCGACGACCTGCTGGTCTTCTGCACCGAGCGCCTGGGCGTCCTGGTAGAGACTGGTTTCGATGCTGCCACGGACGGTCATCGGGCGTGCGATCAGCCGCGAGTCCAAAGCCATCGCCTGATACTCACCGGACGCCGTTCGCTTGGCAAGCAAGCGCCGGCCCGCTTCAAGATTGATGCTGAGCGCATTCAGGGAATCGTCGGCGACATGAGCAGTGACTTCGAGCCCCGGGCGAACACGCCGCGCATCCAACAAATCTGTACTGGTCAGGCTTAACAGAGCGCGATGGCCGTCATTGCCAGGCAAATCGAGGCGCTTGATGACATCAGACAGAGTTTCACGGCGCTTCAATTTGGTCGGCCGAACATCAAGCGGTTCAGCAACCCCATAATCTTCCGGCGAAATTGCGATCGACGCCAAGCTTGCGACTTCGACCGGCTCGGGTGCCAGCGCGTCCTCTGCGGGCGTTTGCTGACTGACAGAAATGATCGCTGTGGCCACCAGGCCAG
>JBCCDZ010000332.1:0-3100 GCA_039030525.1 Pseudomonadota bacterium
CAGACTCGTTGCTCTCGCAACTGGTTGAATTTGTTCAAGGTTTACGCGATCTCGATATTCGCAAACGGCCCTCCATTTCAGAGACGGTGGATTGGGCTCGAACGCTCTTGCTGATGCATGCGACAGAGCTGGACGAAGAGATGGTGCGCTCGACGCTGAACGTGCTGCTCAAGCATGAGAGTGACATTCAGGCCGTCGACAAGGATGTGCGCACCCTGGCACGGGCCGCCGCCTCGACTGGGTAGATGGCTGAACAGGTCCTCACCGATTTCATTCGCGCGCTGCGCTCGGCAGATGTGCGCGTGTCGACCGGCGAGGCGATTGATGCGGCTGAGGCCGTCAAGCTGATCGGGTATGCTGATCGCCAACGCCTGTTGGATACGCTGCGCTGTGTGCTCGCCAAATCACCGACAGAGAAACTGGCGCATGACCGCTTGTTCGATCTCTACTTCTCGCGCCAGACGATCCCGCAAAGTACGCCTGAGGACGCTCAGGAAGACGCATCGGAAGAGGAGTCATCAGACGGACCGGGCGATTTGCTCGACCTGTTGGAAAATGGCGACGAAACCGCGATCGCCATGGCGATGGAGCGGGCCGGGCAGGAGGCGGGTCTGCAGGAGATTCGGTTCTCGACTCAAGTGTCCTATTTTGCCCAGCAAATGATGAAGTCGCTCGGCATTGAACGGCTCGAAGGCGAAATGATGGATGCTTTCCGCGCGCGCACGGAAGATGGTCAGGCGCGGGCCGAGGCGCTGATCGAAGGCCGCAAAGAGATGTTCGGGCGCGCCCGCGAACATGCCAAACAGGCGTTTGAAACCTATGGCGCTGGCGCGACGCTGGCCTTTCGCGAGGACGTGCTGGCGGAAACCGCCCTGACGGCACTGGATGTGCGCGATCTCACCCGTATGCAGGTCCTGGTGCAGAAAATTGCCAAACGTCTGGCGGTCAAACATTCGCGGCGGCGGCGCAAGAAGAATCGCGGCCAGCTGGATGTCCGCAAAACTCTGCGCGCCAATGCCGGTTTCGATGGCGTGCCATTTGATCTTGCCTGGAAACAAACCAAGCGCGACCGGGCCAAGATTGTTGCGGTCTGTGATGTGTCAGGCTCCGTCGCGCGGGTCGTGCGTTTCTTTCTGATGCTGCTTTACAGCTTGAATGAAGTGGTGCCGGATATTGAATCCTTCGCCTTTTCAGGCCGCTTGGAAGATATTGGCGACACGCTGGAAACTGAAGACTTCGCGAAGGCAATGGATCAGATCATCAATTCGATCGGCATGAGCTCGACCGATTACGGGCAGTCTCTGTCGGATTTGCGGATGAATCACTGGAACGCGCTCGATCGGCGCACGACATTGATTATTCTCGGCGATGGTCGATCGAATTACGGCGATCCGCGCCTCGATCTGTTTCGCGAGGCGGCCGCGCGCGTGAAACGAGTGATCTGGCTGACACCAGAAGGCGAATCCTTATGGGGTAGCGGCGACAGTGAATTGCCGCGCTATCGCCCGCACTGTCACACAATGAAACAGGTGACGACGATTAAGGATCTGGAACGGATCCTCGACGAAGCTCTGTCGCGCTATCAATAAGGCGACATTTGACCGGCAATATAGTCGGCGATCAAACGCCCTTGTGCGGTGAGCTTAAGCCGATTGTCTTCGATCCGCGCCAATGATTGGGCGCACAATTGATCCAGCAATTGCGCTTCCGCGGGCTGGCCAAACAGCGTTTCAAATCGACCGAGATCCAGGCCTGAAACCGGGCGCAGCGCCATGGCGAGAAATTCGCGCGCGGTATCGAGCTGCGTGAGCCTCGTCTCTGTTGGACCGGTTGCGGACATATAATCCGCTGGGCGTCGCGCGGCTTCTGTCGCCAGTCTTTGTCCGCCTATGGTGAGCCGGCCATGCGCGCCCGGGCCAACCCCGATCCAGTCTCCGCTGGCCCAATAAATGTGATTGTGGCGGGACTCATACTTGCTGCCGCTGGCATGATTAGAGACTT
The DNA here is from genome assembly GCA_039030525.1 of Pseudomonadota bacterium. Lineage (GTDB taxonomy): Bacteria > Pseudomonadota > Alphaproteobacteria > Caulobacterales > Hyphomonadaceae > Henriciella. The sequence goes on from JBCCDZ010000332.1 coordinate 2,002, forward strand.
CATAAGCGTCGAGGCCGTGCTCAGCACAAATGCTCTGCGTCAGGTCATACAGGTCGGCCTGGTCATCATCTGGCATTGGTGTCAGCTCGCCGCGGGCCGCGCGCTTGCCGAACGCTGTGCGCGCTTCAATCGTCAGCTCGTACAGAGACAGATGCGGTGCGCCGAGGCTTAACACATCGTGCAATTCCGCCGCCCAGGCGTCCGGCGACTGGTCTGGCCGGGCATAAATCATGTCCAAAGACAGGTTTTCGAACGTGGATTGCGCTTTATCGACCGCCCGCCGTGCTGCGGCGCCATCATGATCTCGCCCGAGAAAGGACAGCGCATCATCCCGGAGCGATTGGACGCCGAGAGAGAGCCGATTAATGCCGGCACTGGCCCAATCTGAAGGATTGTCTCTCAAAACATCATTTGGATTAGATTCCAGAGTAATTTCAGCATCTTGCACCACAGTGAACGCATCGTTTGCTGTTGCGATGATGCGGTTCATTTGGGCGGCAGAGAGCAGACTCGGTGTGCCGCCACCGAAAAACAGGGAGTCGAGTTGCGGGTGCTCTGGTAGACGCGCGCGATGGGCGCGAATGTCGGCAATAATCGCATCGACGAGGGGGGCCGTCTCGCGATCCTTGGCGGCATAGACGTTAAAGTCGCAATACGGGCAAATGCGCGCGCAGAAAGGCCAGTGGACATATAGCCCAAAGCCATGATCTGGCCCGACGGCAAAAGTCACAGCAGGGCGGCTTTCAGTTTCTCGAACGCGACCGCACGATGGCTCATGGCGTGTTTCTGAGCCGGTTCGAGCTCAGCAAATGTCACCTCATGGCCGACCGGGACAAAAACCGGGTCATAGCCAAAGCCCATTTCGCCGCGGGGGGGCCAGGTCAGAATTCCGTGTACTTCGCCGCGAAACGTCACTTCATGTCCGTCTGGCCAGGCGACGGCGAGGCAGGAGACGAAGTTGGCGCTGCGGTCCGTTGCCTCTATGGCTTGCAGTTCGCGTTCAACCTTTTCCATGGCTTTATAAAAGTCGCGCGGTTCGCCGGCCCAGATGGCAGTATGGACGCCGGGCATGCCGCCCAAGGCGGTGACTTCCAGGCCG
>JBCCDZ010000333.1:0-3098 GCA_039030525.1 Pseudomonadota bacterium
ATCCCAGATCTGTGCGCTTGAGACAGTCGTTTGGCCTTCGCCGCTGGGTCCATCCTGCAGCGGATTGATATTGGCGCGAAATCCAGCCGCGATGTCATAGCCTTGCGGCGCAGACTCGGCGATGAGAACTGGCTTACCCCTTTGCCGGGCGAAATCTGTGACTTCATTGACAAGATCGATCGGTCGCTTGGGTTGATAGCTGCCAGGAACGGTCGGGGCGGCCTCCGGCAAGGAGAACCAGGAGAAACCCATCCAGTCGACATAATCATCGCCGGGATACCAGCTTGTGATGTCCTCATGCTTTTGCTCGATCAAATCGTCCAAAATAGAGGCGGAGGCTTGCCAGACATAGACCCCATTGGTGACGCCATCAGCGCGCAGGACATCGACAATTCTGCGATGCGCAGCGATGAAATGCTCGGTATTGTCCTGCCCGGCATTCCAGGTGCCATCGAACTCATACCCGATACGCAGGAATACGCGTCCCGGGACGGTTTTCATGAAGTCGGACAGGCGTAGAATTTCCGCATCGAAGGCGCCATCCGCAATATCCTGCAAGCCGCCCGGCATGCCGTTTTCAGCAATGTACAAGCCGATGGCGAGATGAGACACGCCAAACTCGTTGACCGATTGATAGGCCCCAACCGGACCTGCGCCCCAGCTCGTTTCCGGGCTGACCAGGGCGCCATCCAGACCATAACCAAGGCCGCCAAAATCTGGGGCGGTCCCGAGCTGATACAATGATAGATAAGCGGTTGTCCCATCCGGCTCAGCGCAGCAGTCTGAGTCATAATAGCCTCTGATGGCACTCAAATCCTGGCCGATGAAATAGATTTTGTCCTCGGTCGCAAACTCATCAGAAGTTGAATTCGATCCATCGGAGACCGCGCAACCTACAAGTAGGGAAGCCATAAGGATCGAACATAGCCATTTCATTTCGCGCGTGGTCCTAACAGTCGCATATTGTCAGGAACAGTAACGCGACCACAGCATCGCACAATGATCAAACCGCGCGAATTGCATTCTATATTATACTGTAATATGATTACTTATTGGGCATGAAGAATGTCACACACTCTGACTGTGGGGAGAGCTTTCGTGAAGCACACAAAATTCGTAGCGGCATTATGCACACTGATGACTGCGTTCGGGTGCGCCACCACATCCCCCTCAGAAAGCCTGGTATTCTCTGAGTATGAAGCGCAAAATCGGATCGCATTGATTCAGCGTACCGCGCTTGTCGCGAGCAATCCTCCGCAAACACAAATGTCGATTGAAACGCAAGCAGCTGCTACTGCAGGGCGGGAAGACTTGAATGCGGCTTTGCAGAACGAATATTCTCTCAGAGCACATTTCGAGTGCACATCTGCAAACAGTGTACCTGTCATCGAGCAAGTCGCGGAGCTGGCCCGGACACATTCACTCATCATCATCAATGAGCATCATGCTAAGCCCGGGCATCGGGTATTCATCCGTTCGCTTGCGGAGCGGCTGAGCGCTGAAGGATTCACGCATTTCGCAGCTGAAGCATTTTTGCCGACTATCGCAACCGGTGAAGGATACCCCAACTCAAATGAGGGGTATTATACAACCGAACCGATGATGGCGCGCATGGTCGAGCAATTGCGGACCCTCGGCTACACTCTGGTCGCCTATGAAGCGCAGCCCGGACAATTCGATCCGTTTGATGAGGATGTACAGCGTCAAATAGATCAACGCGAAGAAGCGCAAGCTGACAATCTCATTGACGCAGTGCTCGCTCACAATCCGGACACCAAAATGATCGTCCAGGTTGGACATGGGCATGTCGTTGAGTTTCCGCCTGAAGGTTTGATGCCTTGGATGGCGGCGCGCCTGAAAGCCAAATCCGGAATCGATCCGCTGACAATTACGCTGACCTTATGCGAGAGCGATGGGGCGAAAGCGGTGATGACGCCTGGCATCGTCAAAGACGATGGATCATTCAAGGCAAAGCCAACTGACTATGCGATCGGTTTGCCCGTGCTGGAATTTGTCCGTGGGCGCCCGAAATATCGCTTGGATCTCGGCGACCAGTTGATCGAGGTTCCTCAATCGCTGCGCCCGTCGATATCACCCGTTTTGATTGAGGCGCGCGCCGTCGGTGCCAGCCTTGATCAACAACCGATCGAGCGCCTGTTTTTGATGCCCGGAGAGCACATTCCATTAGCCTTGCCTTTGGGGGCCTGGTCATTGATTTCAATTGATCAGGCGGGCGTGGTGACAGGTCAAGTCAGCGTGACGGTCGACTGACGGACCAGAAGGGTGTCCGGGCCGACGCGTCGCTCAAACAACAATTATACGCTCATCTCCCTCTCGCTCAGTCACGCCGCGCGCATCAAAATATTCAAGCAAGGGCACAATCGTCTTGCGATTGGTCTTCAGCGCATCGCGCGCGGCGCCCGTCGTGAAGGTCTTCGCATCTGGGAAAGCCGTCTTTAGGGTTTGCTCAGCAGCGGCAATTGCGTCCGTGGACAGTAAGAGCGTTTGCTTCAAGCTATGATTGTACAGTCGGACCGCGCGCGATTTCCAGATCAGCAACGCTTCCAGGTCCAGTTGTTCAGGTCCCGGTGATTGAAACAGCGCGACGGGTTTTAGTTCCATTTCTTTTAGACGATCATCCGCGGCTTGATACGCGGTGCGCTGATCTCTGGTCATATTATCGAACGGGTCGCGATGGGCTAAGGCGATGCCGGTCTTATCGACATGAATGAGTTGAGTTGCGCTGTTGCGATTGATCGCTGCCTCGATCAGAATTGCGGGCGCTGGGCGTAGGCTGCGAAAGAGATCTTCTCGATCAATCAAGGGACGACACGGATGCGCAGCGTGTAACTCGGTCAAGGCGTCTAAGAGGTTCGTTTCGCGGGACAGGATTTCAATTCGACGAAGCGCGTGCTTCGAGGAAACCATCTCGAAGTCTTCTCCGAGTGAAATCTCATCCCCGGCGCTGATGCGCGCAAGCGTCTGCAAATCAACCACGCCCTGATCGCGGGCGGCGAGCGCATGCGCTGTCGCATTGAGATCGTGCATCTGGCAGGCGGTCAGCATGTTTACGTGGGCGCCCTTGTTGCGGGTCACCA
>JBCCDZ010000334.1:0-3053 GCA_039030525.1 Pseudomonadota bacterium
GGCAGAAGAGCAAGGAATGCAGCTATTGCAGATGTTTCATAGTAGAATTCGAGGTTCTCGCCTTCAGCGTGTGCCGAGACAGCTGCGAAACCTGGCATTGGCCAGCGTCTTCGCCGCGTCAATCGCGTCTCTGTCCGCGTGTGGTCAAAGCGATGATTCATCACGATCAACCCAGCGCGCCATCAGTCAGTCACAAGCTGTCGCATCCGACTTTCTCCGCACCGAGTTGGCCCTGGCACCGGAAACAGCCAGCCGTCTCGATCTGGAACGCTATCTCGGACCAACTGCCAATTTCGCGCTCAACAATCACTCTCAGGCGGGGTTTGAACGTCGCCGCCTTGTGAGAATAGAATTGCTACAACGCCTGCAGAACCGACCAAGATTGCCGGATGCACATCCGCTCACGCGTGATTTGCTGGTTGCAGAGCGGGCTTTGGTCGATTTGATTTCGCTCGAACAGCTCGGCTATGGGCGCTTTGATTATGCCACGCAGCGCCCTTACGCCATCGACCCCTATTCCGGAATCTGGATAGAGGGACCGACGCTATTGGCCTTTCGGCAGTCAATCACCAATGCTGACCAGGCGACCGCCTATCTATCGCGATTGCGCGCCCTCAGCGCCGCGATCCAGGACACCAAACGACGGATCATTGCTGACCAGGCCTCCGGAATATTGCTGCCGCGCCCCTTGGTCGAAGAGACGAAGTTGCGCGTGTCGCGATTGGTCGAAAACGACGCGCGTGCCTTGATTCAACTGATCGAGACGTTCGATGCCTTGATTGCCAGCGTTCCGGGCCTTTCGGCCGTACGCCGCGAACAATTGTCGAATCTGGTCCGAGTGGAAGTCTCCAATACGCTCATCCCAGCCTATCGCGATCTGATCGCCACGCTCGATGAGGCGAACGAAAATGCCGCCGATCAGGCTGGTATCTGGGCACAACCAAGAGGGCTAGACGTCTATTCCGGCATTTTGACCGCCGCAATTGGCGAACCCTTCACGACTGAGCGTTTACACGAAAACCACCTTGAGCAAGTCACCGCGCGCGTCGCGCATCTTTCAGGGCAAATGTCCCTCGACCCGGAGACAAACCCGGCGCAGGCGTTAAAGCCGGAACGGCTATCAAGACAATTCGAATGGTTCGAGGCGGCAGTATCAGACCCTAATACACCCGTCATCGCCGCGGCGGAGACTGACACGCTGCCGGACATCCTGCCGGAATTGGCGCCGAAGTCGAGTTGGGCGCGCATTTCAAGCGACGCCAGTTTCGGCGCTCAAACCGATGCGATCACGCGGTTTCTGGGAGTGCTGGAAACGGCTCCGTATGCGCTGTGGCGGGCAGAGTGGGAAGGCGCCCGTGCGCCTTATCGCAGAATTGTTGAATACCCCGCCATTCAGGCCGCGTGGCGGCTTTATGCCTGGGATCGATTGTCTACTGATGCAGCAGCAGCCGACGCCGCCATGGAAGCGATCGCCAGAGACTCCATCCACCTCATTCAATCCGTTCTCGCAGCAGCGGACACGGGCATTCATATGAATCGCTGGTCGATTGCCGAGGCGACTGACTATATCGCGGTCAATTCCGGCCTGAATGAACCTCTATCGAGGCAGCTGGCATTGAGCATCGCTGCGCGTCCGGGGTATCACAGCGCAATTGCCACGGCGCGCCAAAGGCTTGAAGCTCTATCTGAGCGCGCGCGCGCCGTCCTGGGAGAACAATATTCGGAAACGGACTTTCAGCGCACAGTGATTGAGCCAGGTCCCAGGCCGTTATCTTTGATCGAGAAAGACATCGAGGCCTGGTACGGTCAACGATTGACCAGTGGATCGACGAATTAAGCAGCCAGGGCCAGCTCTTGGTCTGTGTGTTCCAGGACCGGATTGAGTCCCGCTTCAAGATCCTGCAAAGCCCGCGCACGATCGGTTGGATCCGTTTCGCGCAGGACAAAGACAGCACGGGCACCATAGCGCTCAGCATCAGCCCAGGCCCAGATCGGCTGGACATCATGCAGCCGTCCACGCAACGTCGTCAATCGCACCACGCGCCATCCAAATGGGCCTTGTGCCGCAAATAGGGCAACCCCCGCCTCGCGCGCCCATGGCGCGTTTGGGGACATGCGTGTAAACGAATAAGCCTTGCCGGAACGACCGCGGAATTTCATCTCTCTCATAACTGTTCTCCTTGTGTTCCATCAGTTATATTCTACTTTTGTTCTCATGCAAGATTTTTTTGGTTAACAGGGGCTTAACCAATTCGCGCGCGACGACTGGATGAGCGACCGGACAAAACCACCACAAGTGCTTGCACTGTGGATAATTATGGCATAATAGCCTTTTGCTCACCCGCAGCATAAGGGTGGGGTGAGAGGAAATCATCGCATTTTGAGTGACAGAACTTGAAACTGCGTATCGTCACACCCACATAATGCTCAAGTTGAGCATAACAGGAGGCTGATATGGCACGATTGATTGATTCCGGACCTGGATGTCCGACCCCAACCCCATTGCGCGCAGCATCTGCGTCCGAAATTAGGGGCCTGGCATATGACGATGAGGTCAAAGCCAAAACCGATCACCTGTATCCGCTGGTCAGCGATTTCATCACGCCAATGGAATGGCCTGCCGTCGCGCCTTTGGTTGCTGCGATCAATGATCTCAAAGCCGAAAAGAACGCCGTCATCCTGGCGCACAATTATATGACGCCTGATATTTTCCGTCTCGTCGGAGATTTCCGTGGTGACAGTCTGCAACTGGCGCGCGAGGCCGCGAATGTAGACGCGGATATCATCATCCAAGCTGGCGTCCACTTCATGGCAGAGACGTCGAAGATTTTGGCGCCAAGCAAGACCGTTCTGATTTCCAGCTTGGAAGCTGGATGTTCGCTCGCCAGCTCGATCACGGGCGATGATGTGCGACTGATCAAAGAACGCTATCCAGATTATCCGGTCGTGACTTACGTGAATACGACTGCTGACGTGAAAGCAGAGTGTCATATTACCTGCACCAGCTCGAACGCTGCGCAAGTCGTCGAAGCGGTGGCCAAGGAGTGGGATAC
>JBCCDZ010000335.1:0-3020 GCA_039030525.1 Pseudomonadota bacterium
CCTGCTGAAGAGAGGTCTTTGGTGGAGGCGCCGGGTACCGCCCCCGGGTCCGAACCGCTTATTACACGCGCGTTTATCACCATAGTTCAAAAGAACATGGCTAATATAATCCCAGAGCGGACAAGATAAAAGACTTTATTCCGCAGGTTCGATAATTACTTCAATGACGCCCTCTGTCCGCTCAAGCACGGCCAGTTCTGCCTCAAGCGCGGTCGAGTTGATCTCGCGTGTGGTTCGAACGACCGCGCCTGTCGCATCCGCCGTCAATATGGTCAGACGCAACATGCGCTCAGTGCCGTCCAGCACACCATCGGCAGCACGCACCGTCAGTTTCCCGACCTGATAAACGCCTTTGCCGGTATAGTAGACAGTCTTGCCGGCCAGGGTGGCGCCACCGATCAGTAGGCCGGCTGTGCTGGTCACGATACAACCAGACAAGAACAAAGCGCAGAGCGGCGCGAAAAGAAATCGAGGCATTAGCGGTTCCTGTATGGTCCATGCGCTTTGGCCACTTCAAATACGGCTTGCCAAGTTAACAGGCTGTGAGATCGCAGCTGTTTCTCACAGCTTCTGCCCTTGCTGTGCCTCAAAAAACCTGCTCTTTGCCGTTTAACGATAAACTGGTGTTTTGGGAGACCCACGATTATGCGTAAGAATCTGACAATGTTCACTGCACTCGCGACTGTTTTCGCACTGGCATCCTGTGATGTCGTGCGCGCGCCGAGTGCATCACAAAGCGAAGTCGAGACTGAAACGGTCGAGACGCAAGCCGCGCCAACCGCGGAAGAGATTGCTGCAGAAACCGAGCGGCTAAATGCCTGGTTCGAAGAGAAGTTCGAAGCCGAAGTGCTTGAAAGTCCGATCCAGCTGACATTTCTGGGCCGGGATGAGCGCCAAGGCGAGATTGATGATTTCTCAGAAGCTTCGGTCGATGCGCAGCTGGCCCGCTCGCGCGCCAATTTGGCTGAGCTGCAAGCCAATTTCGATTATGATAAGCTGACGGCCGACGCAAAAATCTCTTACGACATCTGGGTCTATCAGGCCGAAGTGGCGGAAGCCGCGGATGAGTTCCGCTATCATGCCTATGTTTTTGAGCAGATGCAGGCCATCCATTCCTTCTTTCCGCAATTGCTGATCGCGTTCCATAAAGTCGTCGATGGCGAGGATATGGATAATTATGTTCTGCGCATCTCAGGCAGCGCCCGTGGACTCGATCAGCTGATTGTCTGGTCGAAACGGATTGCAGAAGACGGCGTCCGCCCGCCTTACTTTGCGTTTGAGTCCGTGATCGATGAATCGCGAAAAATCATCACTGGCGCGCCGTTTGATGATAGCGAAGAAGACAGCGCACTTTGGGCTGATGCAAAAGCCAAAATCGCCAATCTGCTCGATCAGGAACAAATTGATCAGGCCAAGGCAGATGAATTGACAGAAGCCGCCCGTACGGCCCTGGTCGACGAATTGAAGCCTGCTTATGAGCGGCTGATCGCCTGGCAGGAAGAAGACCGCGTCAATGCATCGGAAGATGCGCAAGGGGTCAGCGCTCTGCCCAACGGTCTCGCTTATTATAATGAGCGCCTGGCAAACCAGACGACGACAGACCTGACGGCGGACGAAATCCATCAAATCGGGCTCGACGAAGTGGCCCGCCTCCGCGGCGAAATGGAAACGATCAAGGACGTGTTCGGCTTTGAAGGCACGCTGCCGGAATTCTTTGCCTTCCTGCGCGACAATAAAGAGGATGACCGTCTCTATTATCCAAACACGGATGAAGGCCGCCAGGGCTATATCGATGACGCGACCGCAGCGATTGATGGCATTAAAGCTGTACTGCCGGATTATTTCGGCATCCTGCCCAAGGCGGACATGGTCGTGAAGCGGGTTGAGCCATTCCGCGAACAGGCAGGGGCGGCGCAGCACTATTTCCCGTCAACGCCAGATGGCTCGCGCCCAGGCGTCTATTACGCCCACTTGCTGGACATGAAGCAGATGCCGAAGCGCGAGCTTGAAGTCATCGCCTATCATGAAGGCTTGCCGGGTCACCATATGCAGATCGCGATTCAGCAAGAGCTGGAAGGCGTTCCGACATTCCGGACCCAAGCCGGTTTCACAGCCTATAGCGAAGGCTGGGGGCTGTATTCTGAATGGCTGGCGAAGGAAATGCCGGGCACGTTCGAAGACCCATTGTCGGAATTTGGTCGGCTTGGTTCAGAAATCTGGCGCGCGGTGCGTCTGGTCGTGGATACCGGCTTGCACGCCAAAGGTTGGACGGAACAGGAAGCGGTGGACTATTTCCTCGCCAATACCGCCGCACCAGAAGGGCAGGCGCGGTCAGAAGTGCGGCGCTATATTGTTCTGCCAGGACAGGCGACAAGCTATAAGATCGGCATGCTGAAAATCCAGGAGCTGCGGCGCGATGCCGAAGCCGAGCTTGGTGATGCGTTTGATATTCGCGCCTTCCACGACACAGTTCTAGGCGGCGGCGCGATGCCTCTCGCCATTCTCGAACGCCGCGTCGATGAGTGGATTGCGACCATTCAGGCTGGCTAAGACGGCGTCTCTGCGCCACGAATAAAGGACCGGATATCAGCCGCGAGCTGATGTCCGGTTTCTTTTTCCAGATACATCATATGCCCGCCTTTATAGAGATGCATTTCGAATTGCGACGGCTCTAGTCCGGCCCGCAGTAGCGCGAGTTCCATCGCATAGTATGGCGTCACGAAATCGTACAAGCCAGACGCGACCATAATCCGTGTGGGCGGCTTCTCGATGAAAGGGATGTGTCCTGATGGGCGGGCGGTCGAGACGGGCACCTTGATTCGTCGCAACAGGATTTCGGCCATGTTCGTGCCCATGCCGCTTTGTCGACTCTTATGGAACCGAAAATCCCAATTGGCTCTGAACCGATTGCCGCGCAGGACCGCATACTCATCTGCATCCAGCTGATAATCCGTGAGCCCCACAATATGCTCAACCAGCTGTTCTTCCAGTCGTGCTCCAAACGCCGCCAGGGGCAGACC
>JBCCDZ010000336.1:0-3016 GCA_039030525.1 Pseudomonadota bacterium
GCCCGGCGCCGCAAGAATTCCGCCACGATTGGCGCTGGATTCACCGCCACCAAGAAGATCGGCGATGCGGTTACCCGCAATCGTGCCAAGCGCCGGCTGCGCGAAGCGGCCCGGACAATGCTACCCCTTCACGGTGAGGTCGGGACTGACTATGTATTCATTGCCCGAATGGACACTGCGACCATTGGCTGGCAGCGGCTGCTTGACGATATGGAAAGCGCACTGATAAGCCACGCGCAGCATTTCTCAGTGGGGCCAGGCCCAGCCTGACCCCGCTTTTATTTTAGGATAGACACGGCCCATGTTGCCCAATCAGCAAAACGGTATGGACCCGCAGGATCAACGTAATTTCATCATCGCCATGGCGTTGATGATTGTGTTTGTGTTCGGGTACCAATTCTTTGTCCTCGAACCGCAGGCGGAACGTGCGAATGAAGCGCGCGAAGCGGCGCAAGCCGAGGCTGGGGTCGAAACGCCTGTCGTGGTGGCAGATGCACCGCTGGAAGAGGTCGTGGTCTCGGTTGATGAAGCCTTGGTAGACTCCGTCCGCGTCGGGTTTGATGCCGCGCGTGTGGACGGGTCAGTCAATCTGACCGGGGCCGTGCTCGACGATCTAAATTTGAAAGATCACTTTCGCACCGTGGAACGCGACGAAGAGCTGCGTCTATTGCGCCCCGAAAACACACCGCATGGCTACACCGCAGGCTGGAATTGGTATGAGGGCGGCGATATCATCGCAGGGAGTAGCGATATCTGGACGGCGACCGAGTCCGAATTTGGCGAAGACAATGCCGCTACTTTTACCCTCGAAAAGGATGGTCTTCGGATCGAGCGCACCGTTTCGGTGGATGACAATTACCTGTTCACTTTCTCAGACCGTTTGACAAATCTCGGCACCGAGGCGCGCAGCTTTTCGCCCGTTGGCAGTGTCAAACGCAGCGGCGCCTGGAAAGAATTTCTCGAAGCGACCGACCCTGGCTCCGCCAAAAAAACCGGCTTTGCACATGTCGGTCTGATGGGCAGTTTCGATACCGCCCTAACCTGGCGCAATTACAATAACCTGTTCAAAGGCAAAGGCATTAAGAAGGCTGACGATAGCGGCGTCCGTGTCGCTGAGACCGGCGGTTGGCTTGGCCTGACCGACCTGTACTGGATGGCGGCTCTGGTGCCGCAACAGGGCGAAGGTTTCCGCGCGCGCGTGCGCAATTCTGACAACCATCTGGAAGTTCTGGTGCAAGGCGCGGGCGTCGAGTTGGCGCCAGGCGCGTCGACGACAATTGCCAACCAGGTCTTCGCAGGCGCCAAGGAATACGATGTCGTCAACGCCTATGCCGAAGCGGGTATTCCGCGCTTTGGCGATGCCATCGACTGGGGCAATCTGCTCTATTATCTGACCAAAGGCCTGTTCTTCGTGCTCGACTGGCTGAAGAGCATTCTCGGGTCATTCGGCTGGGCGATTATTGGCCTGGTGGTTCTGGTCAAGCTGCCGCTCGTGCCGCTATATAATCAGAGCTACAAGTCCATGGCGAAGATGAAAAAGCTGGCCGAACCGATGAAAGAACTTCAGGAACGGTTCAAAGCTGATCCGCAGCGTCGCCAGCAAGAAGTCATGAAACTCTACCAGCGCGAAAAAGCCAATCCGTTGGCTGGCTGTGTGCCAATCCTGTTCACCATCCCGATCTTTATCGCGCTCTATAAGACCCTGTTCGTGACCATTGAGATGCGCCACACATCCTTCTGGTTCGTCAATGATTTGTCAGCGCCCGATCCCACCGCAATCGGCAATCTGTTTGGCCTCCTGCCATGGGCAGCCGCGGATGTGAAAGCCATTCCTCTGCTTGGTTTTGTGATTGGTATCGGCATCCTGCCAATCCTGTACGGTGTCACCATGGCCGGTATTCAGGCGCTATCGCCGCCGCCGCCAGACCCAACCCAGCGCACCATCATGATGGCGCTGCCTTTTGTCTTCATGTTCGTCTTTGGCGGGTTTGCGGCCGGCCTGGTTCTGTACTGGGTCTGGTCAAACCTTCTGTCACTCGGGCAGCAATATTTCATCATGCGCCGAAACGGGGTCGAGACGCAGCTCGACAAGTTGATCAAGCGATTACTCGGGCTGGGCTCATCGAGCCCAGCGGAATAAAATGTCGACCTTCTCTGAAGCAGCCCTCGAGACCGGACGCAAACTCTGCGTCGGGTCCGTGGAGTTCGTGCTCGGCGCCGCCAGCCTGGCCCAATTGCCAGAGGGAAATCGTCCGGAAATCGCTTTTGCCGGGCGCTCCAATGTGGGCAAATCATCGCTGATCAACGCCGTGCTGAATCGCAAGAATGTGGCCCGCTCATCGGCCGAGCCAGGCAAGACGCGCGAACTCAATTATTTTGATATTGGCGAGGGCGCGTTCTGGCTCGTCGACTTGCCGGGCTTTGGCTACGCTAAAGTCTCGCGCGATCAACAGGCGAAATGGGTACAGCTGACCAAACGCTATTTGCGCGGCCGAGCCAATCTGCGCCGGGTCTTCCTGCTGGTCGATAGCCGCCGCGGTCTGATGGACACCGATCTTGAGACGATGCAAATGCTCGACACCGCCGCGGTAAATTATCAAATCATCCTGACCAAAGTCGACAAGATCAAGAAATCCGAACTTGAAAAGGTCACGACCAATATCGAAGCAGCCTTGAAGAAACACCCGGCGGCCCACCCAGTCCCGCGTGCCACTTCGGCCGAAAAGGGGTATGGTATTCCCGAACTCAGAGCCGAAATAGGACAATTGGTGGAGGGCTAAATGTCGATCAGAATTCAACGCGCTAATCTCGACACATCGGAATTTGCGGCCTTGATCGACACCCATGCTGAACTGATGCTCAGCCTGTCCCCGCCTGGCTCTTGTCATTTCCTGCCAATGGATGGCTTGCGTACGCCGGACATTACCGTCTGGGAGATGCGCGAGGGCGATGAACTGGTCGGTTGCGGCGCCCTGCAGGAATTGTCAGCGACGCATGGCGAAGTGAAATCCATGCA
>JBCCDZ010000337.1:0-2981 GCA_039030525.1 Pseudomonadota bacterium
AGCGCCGATGGCGTGATCGCCGAATGGCTCGTCGCCGAAGGGGATGGCGTAACGCCAGGCGCCGTGATTGCGCGGATCTCGGCAGGCGCCGGAAGCGCGAGCGCGACAGCAGTTTCTGCGGCACCTGTGCAAGTTTCTGCATCAGGTGAGCGCCCGGTTGCACCATCGGTTCGTCGAATCTCTGCCGAAGCCGGCGTCAATCCAGCGGACATTCCAGGCTCAGGCCGGGAAGGCCGCGCCACCAAGGCCGACGCTCTGGCTTATGTGAACGCGCCGAAAACGGCCGCTGCTCCGGCTGACGCCAAACCGCCGCGTGACCTGGGTCCGCGCGAAGAGCGTGTGCGCATGACGCGCTTGCGCCAAACCATTGCGCGTCGCCTGAAAGAGGCGCAAGACACGGCCGCGATGCTGACCACATTCAATGATGTGGACATGACCGCGGTGATGGAGCTGCGCAAAACGTACAAAGAGGCATTCCTCGAAAAGCATGGCGTGAAGCTAGGTTTTATGGGCTTTTTCACCAAAGCAGTCGTGGCAGCGTTGAAAGAAATCCCGGCTGTGAATGCCGAGATTGATGGCACCGACATCATCTACAAAAATCACTATGATGTCGGCATGGCCGTCGGCACGGAGCGCGGCCTGGTCGTGCCGGTTATTCGCGATTGCGATGAGCTTTCCCTGGCGGGTATCGAAGCCGAGCTCGGCAATGTCGCCAAGAAAGCCCGTGATGGCACGCTGACAATTGCGGACATGCAAGGCGGCACATTTACGATCACCAATGGCGGCGTCTATGGCTCATTGATGTCGACGCCCATCCTCAACCCGCCGCAATCCGGCGTGCTTGGCATGCACCGGATCGAGAAACGCCCGGTCGCGATTGATGGCCAGGTGGTTATCCGCCCGATGATGTATCTGGCGCTGTCTTATGACCACCGGATTGTTGACGGCAAGGAAGCGGTAACCTTTTTGGTCCGAGTCAAACAGGCGCTTGAAGATCCAGAGCGGATGCTGCTCGAGGTATAAACCCCTGTAAACATGTAGATAAAATGAACACTCCGGAGGTTTTCTCCGGGGTGTCTTTGTTTCCACCAGGTAAACTGCCGCGCGAAAATTCCGCCCAACACCTCAATTCTTCCGTGGCCTTTATCGCCTATTCTGAATGACGGACCTCGAATGGCAAGTTGGGTGGAACATGCTTATCAATATGGCACAGCCAAATAGCGGCAAGGATTTCGGCGGCACTGGTGTCGATCTGACCAAGGCGCGCGAAATCGCGCTGGTGTCCTTGATCGCGCCCGTTCTGTTCATGGCCAGCCTGGTCAGTTCCGCCATCCTGATGATGAAGGATGTGGACGGAAGTTGGCTTTTCGACTTCTGGCTCACCGTTCACGTATTCGTCTGCGCGTCTTTGTTTTTGTACAGCACGCGTGAACGTAAGGAATTGTTCGAGGGAGACCGCGTCGCCGCGACGCTGGTCAAAGGCTTCCCATTTGTCGCGCTGTCGGTTTGCTGGGGCGTGGTCCCAGGCGTTTTGGCGATGATAGAGCCATATGACTCGCACATGGTGTTCGGCGCCATTCTGTCTGGTGGCATGCTCGCTGCCGCTGTTTTGTTGCAATATATGCCTCAAATGGGGCGCTTGCTGATCGCGACGACTATTGGTGGATTTCTGGCCAATACGCTGTTGCAGCCGGAACTTACATCCGCTTTGATTTCTCTGGTCATGCTGGCCTATTTCAGTGGCTTGGCGATTTGTACGCGATGGTATTTCTCAGACTATAATAAGCGCCTCACTGAGGCTGAAACCGCCGCAGAACGGACGCGCGAAATCAATTCGGTTCTGCGCGATGTCGGCTTTGCGACGGACACATTCTTCTGGTCGACCTCTGAAGAAGGACGGATCACGGCGATCAATAATGACGAATTGCTTGGCGAAACCGCCCGGCACGCCATCCTGGATCAAAACCTGCTGAACCTGTTCAAAGCCTCGCCCGAGCGCGAATTGCTGCGCGCCCGTATCTCGCGCGGCTCGGAAATTGTCGCGTTGGAACTCGAGCTTTCCGATTCAATTGAAGCTGATGTGCGCTTCTGGAAACTCTCTGCTCGCCCGGTTTTCGAAGAGGGGCGTTTCTCTGGCTATCGCGGCTCAGCGACAGACATCACACAATTGCGCATCAGCGAAAACCGCGCCGCCTTCCTGACCGAGTATGACTCCCTGACAGGCCTTCTAAATCGCAGTTCGTTCAAGGAAGCGGTCAAGGCGCACCTGAACAGCGAAATCCGGATGAATTCAGAAAGCGCTCTGATCTGGATTGATCTCGATAATTTCAAATGGATCAATGATACGTTTGGACATAGTGGCGGGGATGACGTGCTGAAACTGGTCGCGACGCGGCTTGAGTATCTGTGTGAGCCAATGGATTTGTTATGCCGCTATGGCGGTGACGAGTTTGCGCTTCTGGTATCGCGTCCATTGACCGGCAGCCGTCTGTTGAAGTTCGTAGAAGATGTCACCGAAGCGCTGCAGAAGCCTTTCCACTACGCCAACACGGATGTTCAATGTGGCGCGAGCGTTGGTGTCCGTCGCATCGAATCGCATTCCACGGATGTCACAGCCCTGATGAAGGAAGCTGATCTCGCGCTGTTCGCAGCCAAAAGCAGCGGACGCGGTGTCTGGAAAGAGTATTCTGAATCGTTCAAAGCCCGGGTTCGCGGACAACGTGAACTCGCCAATGATCTCGCCAAAGCGATTGAGTCCGATACTTTGAATCTGCAGTTTCAACCGCTCGTAGACGCCGATTCCGGTGCCGTTGTGGGCGTCGAAGCCCTGTCGCGGTGGTACCATCCTGTGCGCGGAACAGTCGCACCATCGGAGTTCATTCCGATTGCCGAAGACAATGGCATCATCATTGCCCTGGGCGATCGTGTGGTTGAGCATGCCATCAACGCGGCCTTGGAAATGCCAGGTGACACCAAGGTCG
>JBCCDZ010000338.1:0-2943 GCA_039030525.1 Pseudomonadota bacterium
GGCGTTTCCGAGGAAACCACGACCGGCGTGAACCGTCTCTATCAATTGGCTGCGAAGAATGAGCTGCCTTTCCCGGCCATCAATGTGAACGACTCCGTCACCAAGTCGAAATTCGACAATAAGTATGGCTGTAAGGAATCTCTGGTCGACGCGATCCGCCGCGGCACGGATGTGATGATGGCCGGCAAGACTGCCTTCGTGGCTGGTTATGGCGATGTCGGCAAAGGCTCTGCGGCTTCGCTTTCAGGCTCTGGCGCGCGCGTCACGGTCTCTGAAGTTGATCCGATCTGCGCCCTGCAAGCGGCGATGGACGGCTATGACGTTCAGACTCTGGATTCCATGGCGCCGAAAGCAGACATCTTTGTCACCGCGACCGGCAATAAGGACATTCTGACCGTCGACCATATGCGCGCAATGAAAGACATGGCCATCGTCTGTAATATCGGCCATTTCGATAATGAAATTCAGGTCGAAAGCCTGCGCAATTTCAAATGGACCAATATCAAGCCGCAAGTCGATATGATCACATTTCCGGACGGCAAGCGGATCATTCTCTTGTCGGAAGGGCGCCTTGTGAATCTCGGCAACGCTACGGGCCATCCGAGTTTCGTGATGTCCGCGTCTTTCACCAACCAGACCCTGGCGCAGATCGCCCTGCATGAAAACAAGGGCGAGTATGGCAACGACGTTTACACGCTGCCAAAACATCTCGACGAGAAAGTTGCCCGTTTGCACTTGGCGAAGCTTGGTGTTGAATTGACGGACCTGTCCAAAGAGCAAGCCGATTATATTGGCGTGACTCAGCAAGGGCCGTTCAAACCAGAGCACTATCGTTACTAATCTAAGGCTACGGGAGAAGAGCTATGCCGCTACAGCATCACGAATTCACATCAGAAAGCGTTTCTGAAGGCCATCCGGATAAAGTCTCCGATCAAATCTCGGATGCGGTCGTCGACTTGTTTCTGGCCAAAGACCCGACCGCTAAAGTCGCGGTTGAAACGCTAACCACGACCAATCGTGTGGTGCTGGCGGGTGAGGTTCGGACCAATAATGGTGCTGTGATCACCAAGGATGAGATGAACCAGGCGGCGCGCGACGTGGTCAAGAAAATTGGCTATGAACAAGACGGGTTCCATTGGCAGAATATGGCCGTGGAAAATCACGTTCATGGACAGTCGGCGGAAATCGCGCAAGGTGTTGAGGCCGGTCAGGGCCTGCACCAGGAAGAAGGCGCGGGCGACCAGGGTATCATGTTCGGATATGCGACAGACGAGACACCGGAATTAATGCCGGCGACGTTGGTATATTCCCACCAGATCCTGCGTAAACTGGCAGAACTTCGCCATGACGGAACGCATCCTGAGCTCGAACCCGATGCGAAAAGTCAGGTCACGCTGCAATATGACGGGTCTCGACCAGTTGGCGTGAATGCGATCGTTGTGTCACACCAGCACACGGATTCAGCGACGCTCGGACAGCTTCGCGAAATTATCCGCCCGGTTGTAGAAGGCGTTTTACCTGATGGCTGGTTCCCGGACGAAGACAAATTCTATGTCAATCCGACCGGACGCTTCGTGATTGGTGGACCGGACGGGGACGCTGGTCTGACGGGGCGCAAGATCATTGTCGATACATATGGCGGTGCGGCGCCACATGGCGGCGGTGCCTTCTCTGGTAAGGATCCGTCCAAGGTCGATCGCTCAGCCGCTTATGCGACACGCTATCTGGCGAAGAATGTGGTGGCATCCGGGCTCGCCAAGCGCTGCAATATCCAGGTCAGCTATGCGATTGGCGTGGCGCAGCCGCTTTCCTTGTATGTTGATACGTTTGGAACCGGCGCGGTCGGCGAAGACACGATCGCCAAGAAATTGCGTGAACTGGTTGACCTGTCGCCGCGCGGCATTCGCAATCATCTGGATTTGGAAGCTCCTATCTACAGCCCATCAGCCGCTTATGGTCATTTTGGGCGGAAGCCTACCGATGATGGCGCCTTCACGTGGGAAAAAACAGACTTAGTGACGGAACTTAAAGCGCTGATTCAGTAGCGTTTCATCGTCTACTTTTAGGAAATTCTGACCGCTTGAATATTACTCAAGTGTTTCAGTTTTTCTGTGTTCTCACAAATTACTGTTGTCGCGTGTCAGGCGATGTGCATACGTGTTCCCGAGAATGATTGGGGCGTGCCCCGCTTTGAGGGAGTCATTCGTGAGTGGAGTACAGCCGTTTTTTTCGGTGCTGATTGTGAATTTCAATGCGGGCGAACTGCTTCAAAACGCCTTGAATTCATTGAAGAATCAGAGTTTTCGAAGCTTTGAGGTTCTGGTTGTCGATAATGATAGCCAGATTAACCCGATCACTGGGTTAGACATTGAAGGTCTCCCCGAAGTTCGCGTCATACGCGAAAAAGTGAATCATGGTTTTGCCAAAGGCAACAATCTCGCAGCGCAACACGCGACCGGAAAATGGCTGGCTTTGCTCAATCCGGATGCAACCGCCGACACTGATTGGCTTGCTGAAATCCACAAAGCTACCCAGCGCCACGAGAATTGCCGGGTGTTCGCTTGTGGGCAAATAAATATGGATGAGCCTGAGCTGCTGGATGGCGCCGGTGATGCCTATTTTGCGTTCGGAATTCCTTGGCGTGGTGGATTTGAACATCCGATTTCAGAACTGCCCAATCGAGACAGTTTCTGCTTCAGTCCCTGCGGTGCCAGCGCAGTTTATGAGCGCGATTTGTTTTTGGAGATAGGCGGGTTTGATGAACGCTTCTTCTGCTATTGCGAAGATGTAGACCTCGGTATGCGTTTGCAGCTCAGCAATGAGAAATGTGTTTTTCTGCCGGACGCCCTGATCCATCATAAAGGCAGTGCGACCAGCGGACGATATAGCCGTTTCACAATGTATCACGGGTTTCGAAACCGCACTTGGGCTTATTTGAAGAAC
>JBCCDZ010000339.1:0-2905 GCA_039030525.1 Pseudomonadota bacterium
CCAAGCATGTTGGACAAGCGGCGTCGGCGTCGTGCTCGGCTGAGCAACCGCCACTAAGTTTCATATCTTACCCATAAATAAAGGCCGTCTCTGTCCCTCCCAGAGACGGCCTTTTCTATTGAGGCCAAGGTGCGCAAAGGAAGAGGAGATCACCTTAGCGCCAATAGGATTTGGCAGACCGCGGCTTACCAGCCGAGGCGGAAGCCTGCGCGCGCTCCAACTTCGCCCTCATCGGTGGAGAACCCGATGCCGCCATTGACCGACCAATTCTGATCGAGCCGCTGGGTCGCGGTGAAGGCGAAGGCGTTGCTATTGTCGAAATAGCCCCAGTTGCCGGTGAAGGCATGGGTCTCGTTCGCTTGCAGCCAGGTTGTACCCGCCAGGGCATTGGCGATCGCCACACCGGCCCGATTGGCATCAATATTGTGCGAATTGCGCGACACTTGCTGCCCCAGCGCATCCATCCGGAAGCCCAAATTCTCAAAGCCGCTATTCAGCTGCGCAATGTTCTGGGTGTTGGAGCGGATATTGGTCGTGTTGGTAGCGATATTGGTCGTATTTTCCGTGATCGCTTCCAAATTATCCGCGATGCCATTGGTATTGGTGCTGATCAGCTCTTCGGCACGGGTCACGCGTTGCTGATTGTTGGTCGCCACGGTTTGGACCGTGGTGATGGCGGCTTGGTTGTCCGCAATCGACTTGGTCACACTGTCGACAATTTCCGGGTCCTGATCGACCAGAGCATCAATCAGGTTATTGATGTTTTGCTCTGCGACGACGAGACGGTTGAGCGCGCGTTCTCCGACATAAGAGTCGTTACCAATCGCGGTGGCATTAGGGATGGTCTCTGGAACGTTTAGGTCGGTCAACTGCTGTCCCATTTTCAGATCCAGCGGCAACAATTGCCTCATACCCGATTGCGGTGGCATTCTCTGCTGCTGCAGTAGCGTTTCCTCCGATGGCAAGGGCGCGCGCCTCTGATGCAGATGATCCAGTGCCGCATTGAAAGCCTTCGAAAAACTCACCTGACGCCACGGGCGTATCAAGGACATCACCATCGCTCGGATCCGTTTGCGTTATTTCAAACGGCCCGGTCTCTTCACAATCGACGACCTGTGCCTGTGCGCTCATCGCGCCCCCAACTGCGAAAACCACCCCAATGGCTGTTGCACCTAATAATCTATTCAACATCGGATTCCTCCATATGCGCGAGGAGAGCTCCGAAGCCTGTCTTCGAGCGCCGCCCTCGTCCGGTTGAAGGCTTTGGCTGACATCAAATCATCGTGAGATCATTGTTTAGGTGTCTCAGTATTGAAATTTTATGGTTAATATTGTAGAATTTGATCGCAGTGTTGCGAAAGTACAAATGGTTAACCATCACAATTAGTGTTTTTGAATTCTGGTAACTTAACTTCTTGGCGAGTTGAAGGGCGCTTCAGCACGGCGGCGCATGAGGGGGACTTGCATGCCCTTGTCTGGATCCGATTTGCCGCTCTCATAGCGATTGACCAATCGATAGGCGAGCCAGAAGCCAACGATTCCGAACAGGACCCCGCCAATGGCCTGACCGATGAGGACGCCGGGCGCACCGCCCATCGCGCCGCCGACGGCAATGAAGGGGACGACGCCGATCGTATTCTTGCCCCAGTTCAAAAAGGTCGAGAACAACGGGCGTCTCAAATTGTTGAAGGCGGCGTTCGACACAAACAGAGTGCCATTGAACAGAAAGAGCGGGGCGACGACCAAGGCAAACCAGAAGACGATGGTTGCGCCATCGTCGCTGAGCTGGAAGCTGGACGAGATGAAGCCGTGCGCGAGCATCAAGATCGCCCACATGGCGGCAACGTAGAGCGCGGTGAACTGGACCGCCTTGATCAAAGTGCCGCGAACCCGGTCGAATTGCTTGGCGCCGAAATTCTGGCCAATGATCGGACCGACCGCGCCAGACAGGGCAAAGATCACGCAGAAGGCGAGGGGGGTCAGTCGGCCGGTCACCGCCATGGCGGCCACGGCGGCATCGCCAAACTCTGAGATCGCGCGGGTGACAAAGCCATTGCCGATCGGCGTCGCGACATTGGTCAGCATGGCCGGGGCGGCGATAGCGATGATGGGTTTCAGGTCGGTCTTGAAGCGCGGCAGATCGATCTTCGCGAAGCCGCCATAATGCTTGAAAATCGGATAGAGCGCCGTGATCAGGGTGGCGAACCGTGCGGCGACAGAGGCATAGGCGGCGCCATCGAGGCCCATGCCGGCCCAGAAGATCAGGATCGGATCGAGGATCGCATTCACCGCGCCCGCGACCAGGGTGACGGTCATGGCGCGGCGGGCGTCACCATGCGCGCGCAGGATGCCGCTCGCCATCATACCGACCGCCGCGACGGGCATCGCCGCGACGACGATCCGGAAATAGCGCACGCCGAGATCCTGCGTGTAGCCTTGCGCCCCGATCAAGCCGAGCAATTGCGGCGCGAAGATCCAGCACAGCGTCGCGAGCACACTGGTCACCGCAATGCCGAACAGGATCACGCTGGTCGCGATCTTGCGCGCTTCGTCCGGTTCGCCGCGGCCCAGCCTCTGGGCGACGAGGGCGCTGGTGGCGATGGTCATGCCGATTGAGACGGAGAAGGTGAAGAAGAGCACGGTCCCGGCAAAGCCGACCGCGGCCGCAAGTTCAGCTTCCCCGAGCATGGAAATGAAAAGCAAATCCGCAAAGTCGACAAGGAAGATTGAGACCAGACCGATGCTTGCGGACGAGGCCATAATGATGATGTGGCGCAGGAGATTGCCTTGCAAAAAAATCGCCTGCTTGTTTGCCATATTCAGTCCCTCGCGCGCAGCGTGCCCCAAAGTCAGCCTCGCGCGGTGCCCGAAACCCTGCTTCTATCATTGCAACATATAGGAGGAG
>JBCCDZ010000340.1:0-2895 GCA_039030525.1 Pseudomonadota bacterium
TGGTTGAAATCTGGAAACACTGCGGTCGTGACAGGCGCCGCGGGCGGCATCGGTCTGGAAGCGGCAGGTCGCTTTGCGGCCGCTGGCATGAATGTCGTTCTGGTCGATCGGAAAGAGGATGCGCTGCAGGCAGCTGAAGCCGATCTGTCGGGTCGCGACGGAAAAATTGTCAGCCTGGTTTGCGATGTCTCAGACGTGTCCGCGGTCAACGCCGTGCGCGATCATGTCGAAGACACGTTCGGCAAAGTGCATTGTCTGATGAACAATGCCGGGATTGGCCTCATGGGCACCAAACCGTGGGAAGACCTGGACGCGTTTCACGGCCTGGTCTCGATCAATCTCATGGGCGTCATTCATGGCTGCCACGCCTTCATGCCGGGCATGCTGGCACATGGGGAAGCTGCCGCCGTGATCAATACCGGATCCAAGCAGGGCATTACAAAGCCGCCGGGAAACTATGCCTATAATCTCTCTAAGGCCGGGGTGCTGGCCTATACTGAAAGCATCGCGCACGCATTGCGTCAGGAAAAGGATTGCCAAATCAGCGCGCACCTCTTGATCCCGGCTTTCGTTTACACGCCCATGGTGTCGGCCTTCATTCCAAGCAAACCGCCATTCGCGGCAACCGCAGAAGAAACCGTCGATTTCATGATGAGTTCGCTTGAACGGGGGGATTTCTACATGCTCTGCCCGGACAATGAGACGCCGCGGCCGCTGGATGAGAAGCGCATTCAATGGAACGCTGATGATATCATCAAGAACCGGCCAGCTCTGTCACGTTGGCACCCAGATTATGACGCTGCGTTCAAAGCCTTTGTCGATGACTAAAAAAATGCCCCGAACCGCAGCCGGTTCGGGGCCAAAACATAGTTGGCATTTCAGGAGGCGTTCGCGCTAAAATTTATAGCCGAACCCAATGCCAACCACTGTGGGATTGATGTCGACCTCCGCATCGACACTCGCTCCCAAAGCTGTTGAGAAATCCACGGTGACGTCGGTATTGATCCAGACTTTCTTGATGTCTGCATTCAACAACCAACCGCCCGGCGCGCCATCGAGATCATAATCGACGCCGACTTGCAGGGCGCCGCCAAAGCTCGGATCGTAGTCGATACCGTCGGCCACGCCGCCTTCTTCTTCATTGAAAAAGAAAGTCGCGTTCACACCTGCGCCGACATACGGTTTCCACTGCGTCCCCGTGTCGAAATGATATTGCAATGTCAGCGTTGGCGGCAGCAACCAGACATCGCCAAGATCTATATCTGCATTCGTAAGTGCTCCAGGCACCGTCACGCCAACTGCGTCGACATCATGCGGCGTCACCGCCAGGATCAACTCAACCGCAATATTGTCATTAAAGAAGTAGGTAATATCGAGCTCTGGCACATATTGGTCGCCAATATCGACATCTCCGACCAAACCGGTTCCAGCGACCGACAAATCGGCGCCCTCGTCCGGCAGCACGCCAAGCAAGCGCCCCCGCACCATCCACGGATTGTCTTCAGCATATGCCATCGTGCCCATCAAGGCGGAGCCCGCCATCAGGATAGAACAGAAGATTGATTTCATGACCAAGCCTTTTCTCTAAAACTCATGCCCCCACATAGAGATCTGTTTTTCTTGGATAAATTGGCTAGTCTGCCGCGCGGGGACGTGCCGCGCGGCACGGTCGCGCAATTATGTATTCCTCCTAAGTGACGCCTCTGTGCCAGTCTGACAGAGTCGCGAGGAGCCACCGTCGAAATTTCGTCTCAGCCCTTCACTTTTCCGCTCAATCACCCAAAATGGCGTTCATGGCTCATTCGCACACACATTCGCATGCCAACACGCCCTGCAGCCCACAGGAAGCAGACGCCTTCTTAGCGGAGGCTGAAACACTGGTGGCTGCAAAAGGTCAAAAGCTCACCAAGATCCGGCGCAAGGTTCTGCACCTGCTACTCGACAGCGAAGAGCCGGCCAAAGCGTATGATTTGCTCGCCAAACTGGACGGCGAAGGATCTGCGAAACCACCGACCATCTATCGCGCGCTCGACTTCCTGCAGGAGATGGGCCTGGCGCATAAGATTGAAAGCCTCAATGCTTATGTCGCATGCGGCCACGCCCAGCATGCCCATTCAGCGGTGTTCATCATTTGCGACACGTGCGGCGCCGCAGAGGAGTTGCATGCGATTGACACAAGCGAAGCGATGAATAGCGAAGCCAAGGCGGCCGGATTTACAGTCCGAAGCGCGGTCATCGAAGCGCGCGGCATTTGTCGGAAGTGTCCTGCATGATCCCCTTGTGGAGCGGCATCCCCAACACCTGGGATTGCGACGAGATGGGACATATGAATGTCCGGGTCTATGTCGAAAAGGCAATGGAAGGCTTGGGCACCCTTGCTGGTGCGATCCACATGTCGCACGCGTTTCGACCGAATGCCTTGTCGACGCTAATCCCGGCAGAACATCACATCCGCTACATTGGCGAAGCCCATGCGGGCGATCCTCTGACCATGACCGGGTGCGTGTTGGAATGGGATGAGACAAGCGCGCTGATTTATCAGGATATGCGCCATGGCGATGGTCGCCCCGCGGCGGCGTTTCGAACCCGCGTCCTGCATGTAGCGACCAGTACAGGGCAGCCTTTCCCCTGGAGCACGCGCTCACGAGCGCAATTGGAAGCCCTGCTGGGAACTGCGCCGGACGACACCAAACCGCGTGGCATTGACCCTGATATTGCACCCATCCCATCCAGCATGGCGAACATGATCCAGGTGGAGAAATGCGGCGCGCCGGAAATCGGTCGCGGCATGGTGCTGCCGAAAGAGTGTGACGTGTTCGGCCGGTTCTGGGTGCCGTGGTTCATGGGTCGGGTCTCTGACTCTGTTCCGACCCTGCTGAGCGAATGGCGCGCCAA
>JBCCDZ010000341.1:0-2887 GCA_039030525.1 Pseudomonadota bacterium
ATCTTTGAAGCGCTTGAACGCCTCATTCAAACTGTCTTTGTCGAGCTCATAGCCCAGGCTTTCCAGCTTGTCTCGGAAGGCATGGCGTCCGGAATGCTTGCCCATGACGAGGCTGGTCTTGGAGACACCAACATCTTCAGGCCGCATGATTTCGAACGTCTCGGCGTTTTTCAGCATCCCGTCCTGGTGAATGCCGCTTTCGTGGGCGAAGGCATTCTTGCCAACAATCGCTTTATTGTACTGAACCGGGAAGCCGGTGATCCGACTGACCATATGGCTGGCCGAGGCGAGGCGGCTGGTATCGAGCCCGGTTGTGAACGGCAAATCATCGCGGCGAACGTTGAACGCCATCACAACTTCTTCCAGAGCGGCATTGCCAGCGCGTTCACCAAGGCCGTTGATCGTGCACTCGACCTGGCGGGCCCCGTGCTGAACGCCAGCTATGGAATTCGCCACCGCGAGGCCGAGATCATTGTGGCAATGGGTCGACCAGATCACTTTGTCGCTGTCCGGGATGGTCTCACGCAAGCGACGGATCAGATTGCCATACTCTTCCGGGTGCGAATACCCGACCGTGTCTGGAATGTTGATCGTCGTTGCGCCAGAGGTGATCGCCGCATCGATACATTTGCACAGGAAGTCGAACTCGGTTCGCGTTGCGTCTTCCGGGCTCCACTCGACATCACCGACCAGATTGCGGGCTTGCGCCACCGAGCGCCCCACGGCTTCGAGCACCGCATTCGGACCCATTTTCAGCTTGTGCTTCATATGCACAGGACTGGTCGAAATAAATGTGTGAATTCTGGGTTTTGCCGCATTGCGGACCGCTTCCGCACAGCGATCAATATCGCCAGGGGTTGAGCGCGCCAGGCCGCATATCGTGGCGGACTTAGAGCGCCGGGCGATTTCGCTTACGGCTTCAAAGTCGCCAGCAGAAGCGGCCGGAAAGCCCGCTTCGATGACGTGTACGCCCATGCTCTCGAGCAGCTCGCCGAGCGCCAGTTTTTCATTATGCGTCATAGACGCGCCGGGCGATTGTTCGCCGTCACGCATGGTTGTGTCAAAAATTACAATTTCAGTTGTATCAGTCATCTGTCTGGCCTGGTGATGTGAGAAACGTTTTACGGTCTATCCCCTGGCCGTGGACGGAGGCGCTAACGCACCGTCGCTACCAGCCAGGGGCCGGTAAGGAGGAGTAGGTCCTGAAGAGGCAAATTCTTGCGCATGTCCATTGCAATGCGGCGATGAGCCGGTAGTGTCAACAGCCTATTCTGCGTTAAGCGCAATATTTTCCCCTTTGCGACGGCGATGCTGCACGTAGAAAAACCCACCCAGGAAGACGGCCAGCGCGGCGGCTGCGGCGGCGGCGGCAAGCCAGATATTGCCCTCCAGCGCCGCCTGGATCGCCTGCAAGCCAAAGGCGACCAGAGCAATCTTGGGAATGACCCCGACGGCCATGCCGCCAATATAGTGAAAGAACTTGGCTCGGATCGCGCCAAATATCATATTCACCATCAGGAACGGGCCGGTCGGCACATTGCGCACAATCGCACTGGCAGCAAAGGCATTGCGAGCGACGAAATCAGCAAACCGCTTGATCCGGCCTTCCCCCAGGCGGGCGACCACCCCGTCACCGAAAAAGCGCCCGACCCAGAACGTGATGGTACCGGAACACACCGTCGCGACCCAGGACCAGACCGCGCCCCAGAGGGGTCCGAAGGCATAGACCGCTATCCCAATCAGCAGAAATTGCGGGACGCCGATGAATGCACACGCGCAAAACGTAAGGATCAGCGCCGGCACGCCCCATGGCCCATCAGCAAACGTCGCAATCGCGCGCTCCAGCGCCTGCAGATTGAGAAATTCGGTATACCGGCCAAACAGGAACAACGCCAAGACCAGCGCCAATGCGGCCAGACCCAACCAAAGGCCAAGCTTCGGGCGACGCGGTTCTATTGGTGAATTTTCGGGCGTCTCAGGCATCGTTTTTCCCTGCGCTCAGCTGGCGGAGAGGTCAAGCTTTCGGGACAGAAATGCAACGATGGAACAATCAGTCTCCTGCGCCCACAATTGACTTAATATAGTCCAGCATTTCCGTTCTCGCCGGACTGTCCGCAAGGCTCAAACTCGCCAGCAGTGAGGCATGCGTTTCGTCGTCATAATAGCTGAACTGGATCAAGTCGGTCTTGCCGCTTTCGGCCACGGCATCATCAAAGACGCGCGTATAATCAACCGTCTGTCCTTCGGTCAAAACCAGCATTGGGATGGTGGCGTCCGCCAGGTATGAAAGCGGCGACGCGTCTGGCAGGCCCTCGCGTGGGCCGAATACGCCGAGCACATGCCCGATTGCAATGTCTTCACCCATGCCCTCTTCGATGGCGAGATAATACCCTTCCAGGTCATATCCGCCAGCGACGGGCAAAGCGGCCTTGATGTCAGAAAGCGGCAGGTCATGCGCGCCGAGATAGCGCTCATCCATGGCCAGCAGAGCCGACAGGTGCCCGCCCGCGGAGAAGCCGGACACAAACAGGTCGCGATTGTCGAGGCCATAAGCATCCGCATTGTCGTGCAACCAGGCAAAGGCCCGCGCGACATCCTTGATATGTTCGGGATGTTGCACACCGGTCGCTGGAAAGTCTTCGCCTCGCCAGTCGCCGCGGCTCATGCGATAGGACATTGCGGCCACCGCCACACCTTCGCGCGCAAAGGCGCGGGCTAGCTCCAAATCGTCCTTACGGTCGCCGAACGCCCATGCGCCGCCATGGATCCACAGCATGGTCGCGATGATCGGTTGATCAGATGGCACAATCAGATCGAGGCGATGCTTTTCATCGCTAAAATCATCGCCCTCATGATAAGCAAGATCGAGTGTTTCTGTAAGCACTTG
>JBCCDZ010000342.1:0-2860 GCA_039030525.1 Pseudomonadota bacterium
CGGCGATGACGAAGCCCAGCCATTGCAATCCGGACAGGCGTTCGCCCTGGACCAATCCCCAGCCAAGCATGGTGATTTGCACCAGGGCAAACAGAATGATGGCGCCCATCCCGGCAGATAGAGCAAGATAAGCGTATGAGAAGAACCCGGCATAGACGAGCAAGGCCAGACCGCCGCTCAGCGAACCAAGGATTTTCTTGGATTGCAGCGCGCAAATCGCCGCCAGAGTGACCGCCCCGCTGAGCAAGCGGATCAGTGCGAAGCTCCCGGCCCCGATATCGGTTTCCACCAATCCGAGACGGCCAAGCACGGAATTTGCCGCAAAGGCGACCATGGCGAGGCTGGTGATCAAGAAAAGTCGCAAGGCGGTCGGCATGCCGTCCGTTACGGGATCATCGGACGGCTGACCAGTCTTATTCGATCTCGACCATCGAGCCGCCGGCCAATCCGGCAAAGGCCATGCCGATATCTCGATAATAACCGACTCGCGCTTGCTGTTCCGGGGTCAATTCGATCAGTTGATCCGCCCCGCGCAAACGGCTCGGCGTGCGGCCCTCATGCGCAATGCGCATCATGTCAGCCCAAAGTCTGGCGGGCAGACCGCCGCCGGTGACTTCATTCATCGGCGTATCATCATCATTCCCGGTCCAGATGCCGCCCAGCATTTCCGCGCTATAGCCAACAAACCAGGCGTCCCGGAAGGACTGGCTGGTGCCAGTCTTGCCGGCAATCGGCCAGCCGCCAATCGTCGCTGCAGAACCGGTTCCAGAACGAATGACTTGCGTCAGCATGGCCGTCATCGTCTCGGCCAGTTCGCGATCATAGACCTGGGCCGGGTCATATTCCGGGCGCTCATAGACCACGTCGCCGCGCGTCGTTTCGATCGTCTCGATCAGATATGGATCGACGCGCCGACCGCCAGACATGAACGGACCATAAGCCCGTGTCAGGTCCCACAGCGTGACTTCTTGACTGCCCAGGGCAATTGATGGGAAGGGCTGCAAATCGGCGCTGATGCCGAACCGACGCGCGACCCCGATTACAGACTCCACGGTCGCTTCCTGCGCTAGAATGGCAGCGACGGTGTTGAGGCTGTCTGTCAGCGCTTCTGACACGGTGACCGGTCCCATATAGGCGCGGGTGAAATTCTTTGGCGACCAATCATCAATGGTCACAGGTTGATCGATGCGAACATCATAAGGGCTGATGCCATCCTCCAGGACGGCAGCGTAGACGAAGGGTTTGAACGCCGAGCCCGGCTGTCGGCGTGCCTGGGTCGCGCGGTTAAACTGGTTTTCAAGATAGTCGCGGCCGCCATACATGGCCAGGACATGGCCTTGGCGGTTCATCAGAATGGCGGCGGTTTGTCCGGCATTGGCCTCTTCGGCTTCCTCACTCATGCGGGCTTCGAGCGCTGCTGAAATCTCGGTCTGGAGCTCTGAATCAATGGTCAGCTTGATGACCAGATCGTCTGGCAATTCAGGCATCAATTCATTCGCGCGCTCGGTTGCAGCATCAAGAATGAAACCGAATTGCGGGTCTTGCTCTGGCTCTGGGGCGAGGGTGACGTCTGATCCGAGCGCGATTTGCGCGCTTTCCGGAGTAATGAATCCCGCCTGCAGCATTTCGGCCAGGACATAGGCTTGGCGCTGGCGGGCGCCATCCATATTGTCATCCAGAGCGAGGCGCGACGGGGCTTTTGGCAATGTCGCGAGCAGGCTGGCTTCAGCCAGGGTCAGGTCTTTTGGGTCTTTGCCGAAATAGAACCGGGACGCTGCACCGAGGCCATAAAAGCCGGACCCGAAATAGACCCGGTTGAGATACAGTTCGAGAATTTCATTCTTCGAAAGCTGTTCTTCAAGCTGGCGTGCCAGGCGAACTTCCTGCGCTTTTCGCTTCATGGTCTGTTCGGGTGACAGGACCAGGTTCTTGACCAATTGCTGGGTGATGGTCGATGCGCCTGACACCGTCTTGCCGGAAATCACGTTTGACCAGGCGGCGCGCACCATGGCTTGGGTGTCAGCGCCGTCATGCTCGTAAAACCGTTTATCTTCTGCTGCGATGAAGGCACGCGGAACATGCGGTGGTAACTCATCAATCTTCACGGCGCGGCCATAGCGCGGTCCGCGAATAGCGAGCGTTTTGCCATCGCGATCGACATATTCGATGGCCGGTTCGCGATTGGCATCCCACAGGGCTGCTGTTTCCGGCAAATCCGGCATGCCGCGATAGAGGCTCTGCCAATAGAACCACGCCGCGAGCAGCCCAATCAGGGTCAAAACAAAGCTTGAAATCAAGCCCCATTTGAGGATGGGTCGACCGCGAAAGAGTTCCATAGAGGCTCCCTGCGACTTTGGCGCAGCTGGTTTTCGAGCAGTTTTTTTCAGGCCCGGTTTTCCGTTTGAAGCTTTCACGCCTGCTCACCTTCCGCGTAAGTCTTCAGTCTGGTTTATTGAACAGAGATTGAGGCAGGGTGAAGGCGAGAACCTTACCGAAAACTTACCAAAAGAGTCTGTGACTATTGGAGCACAGGGCAGTCCGGCCCGTTCGGTTTGCGCTGGCCTGGTTTGGCATTCTCAGCCAGGATTTTCGCCAGATTGAGCTGTTTTTCAATCGCTTTTGCCGTCATCGGGCGCATGAAACAGGTCAATGCCTCGCCCGTATCGGCGGAGACTGCAACTGCAATACCAGTGATGCCGCCATACCAGTCCCAGAGATAGGCGACGTTATGATCGTCAGCGCGTTGCAGCAATTCGGTTTCGACCAGGCCGCGCTCAATCACAGATGAATTGCGGCGGATGCGGGTGACATCGAGATCGACCCGCTCGACCGAGCCGGCCGGGAAGGCCTCAATCGCTTC
>JBCCDZ010000343.1:0-2856 GCA_039030525.1 Pseudomonadota bacterium
AATCCAGGCGTATCGACGTCAATCGCAAACAGACTTCCTGCCATCGGCTGACGATCCAGTGCAGCATCACTCAAACCGATGCGGGCGCTGGTAATATAGAGTGTCTTCAGGTCTGGTCCGCCAAAGGCGCAGCTTGTGGGGCGAGAGACCGGGAGTTTTACAATCTGATCAATCGCACCATCAGGCGCATACCGAACAATTCGCGACCCGGCCCATTGCGCGTTCCAGAGATAGCCGTCCTGATCTATCGCAGAACCATCCGGGTAGCATCCTGCGTCAAGCGTCGATGCGAAGATCCTGCGATTGGCCAATCCACCCGTCTCAGCGTCATAATCAAAGGATAGAATCATCTGTTCCGCGCTGTCACAGGTATAGAAGGTTTTACCATCCGGTGAGAATTGCATCGTGTTGGTGACCATGACTTCCGGCAGACCAATGCGTTCTGGGGTCAGGTCCGGGCGCAAACGGTAATACTGCCCTTCTGGCTCAGCTTCGGCATCATCCATTGTTCCAAACCAGAAACTGCCATCTGGCGCCATGCCGCCATCATTGGTGCGGAACCCATATGGCTCATTCAATGCGCAGATTTTCTGATAGTGTTCGGTTGCGGTATCATAACGGCCGACTTCCAGGTCCCCGATCATGATCAGACCCCCGTCAGAGAGCGCCAGACCGCTGGCACGTAAAGGCAGGTCATAGCGTCTCGTATTGCCGGTTCGCGGGTTGTGGCGGTGTAATTTGGCGCGTTTGATGTCGACCCACCAAAGGAACCCCTCAGTTGGGCTCCACAATGGCCCTTCTCCCAGCATGCAGCCGGTCGGCGCTACGCAGCGAACATCGCTCAATGTAATTCTCCGCACCTATCTGAGACAGCGATCTGAGCAGACCCGTACGGCTTGTCAATCACTCGCGGCCGGCGCGCGCAATCCGTTTAGGATGAGATCGACATGGGTTTCGAAATAATCTTCCAGATCGATCGGCTGAAACCGATCGAAAACCAGTTTCCACATGCCAGCGATCAACGCGCCCGCAACCACGTTCTGCATTAATCCATGCCCGGACATGTTACGAAACTCGCCGTTTTCAATGCCTTGCTGAATGATCAAGTTGATCATGGTCTGACCGCGCGACAGGACGTTGGCATGGTAGATCTCTGCGAGGTGCGGGAAGTTCGGTCCTTCGGACATGATCAAACGCATGATGTGCCGACGATCGCTGTCCAGAATTTTGGTATAGAAGAACCGTAAATGCTGTTTCAGACGATCCGTGGCGCCGATGTCCGGATCGAACGCGATCTCCGCGATATTGTCGAACATCGGCAACATTTTCGATTTCACCATGCCCTCGAACAATTGCTCCTTGCTGTCGAAATAGAGATAGACCGTGCCCTTCGAGACGCCGGCTTCTTCAGCGACATCGTCTATTTTCGCAGCTGCAAACCCGACACGTGAGAAGACGGCCAGCGCGGCATCAATCAACGCCAGACGTTTCGCTTCTTTCTGCTGTTCGCGGCGGCTTTGCGGCTCGGGTGCGATGACCTCGCTCATTCAGCTGGCCCTCCTATTTCCTCCCTGCGCGAAATCAAGCCGCGCACATGCTCCGGTAGGTTTTTGATATCTTCAATCACCAGCGTGACGGCCGGAGTCACAAACAGAACCATAATCCCTGAAATTACGATGCCAAACCCCAAACTCACTCCCATTGGAATCAGGAATTGCGCTTGCGGACTGGTCTCGAGCAAAAGCGGACCGAGCCCGAGCGCCGTCGTGAGCGTGGTCAGCAGGATCGGGCGGAAGCGTCGTGCGGACGCATCAGCCGCTGCCGTCAGGGGGTCAGCCCCTTGCTTGCGATACTGATTGTAAAGATCGACTAAGACGACGGACGCGTTTACGGCCACACCTGCTAGCGCGACAATTCCGAACACTGAGACAAAGGATAGCGGATATCCAAGTACAAAATGTCCGAGCACCGCGCCTGCTACTCCCAAGGGAATGGCGACGATGATGGCGAGCGGCTGAATATAGGATCTGAGCTGCGTCGCGACCAAAGCAAAGATAACCAGGAGCACGATAATGAAGGCCTGCCCCAGACTGGCCAGGTCCTCACTTTGTTCCCGGCTGGCGCCAGCCTGCGCCCAGTTCAACCCCGGATAGGTCGCGTCCAATTCGGGAAACACATTGGTCAATAATTGATCGTTCGCGATCGCTGGCGTGCTGATGGATTCATCAATATCAGCGGTAACCGTGACAACCCGGCGGCCATTTATCCGATTGATCGATGAGTAAGCGCGACTCTCTGACGTTTCTGCCACGGTATAGAGAGGCACGCTGGTTCCATCTGGCAGGCGAATGCGCATCTCGTTCAACGTTTGCAGCGATTGTCGCGCGGTTTCCGGGTAACGTACGAAGACGCGAACCTCTTCTCGGCCGCGCTGTATGCGCTGAACCTCTTCCCCGAAGAATGTCTGACGCACTTGCCGGGCGACATCGCTCGGCGTCAGACCCGCGGCACGTCCTGCATTGGTCAGTTCAAACAGCAATTGCCGTTTGCCGAGATCAAAACTATCTTCGATCTGATTGGCACCTGGCAGTCTCTCGATTTCGGCTTTCAGTTTATCCGCTGCTTGGATCAGCGTCGCTTCATCTGCATGTGCAAGTTCAAATTCGATATCCGACCCAAACCCCCCGATAGACGCGGTGAACGTCAAACGCTCAACCCCTTCGATACGTCCGATCTCTTCGCGCCAAGCCCGTTCGATTTCAGACGCCGACATGCGCCGCGTGCCAAATGGGATAAGCTCGATTTGCACCTGGCCTATGTTTTCTGCAGCGTTGAAACCGGAATTGCCCACCGGTC
>JBCCDZ010000344.1:0-2836 GCA_039030525.1 Pseudomonadota bacterium
CCCGATCAGCAAAGAGACCCAGCTCATGGCGCGCCAATTGGCGGACCTGAAGGCCGGTCGAACCATAGAACAGCCAATCTATGATTATGATCTGCATGATCGCAGCACCGAGACACGCACAATAAGTCCGGCGCCGATTATCATATTGGAGGGCATCCACGCGCTCTCTGTACCAGAGCTGAAGCCGCTGATCGATTTGTCGATTTATGTCGACACGCCCGACGATTTGCGGTTGGCGCGGCGCCTTCGCCGTGACGTGGTTGAGCGCGGGCGCAGTGTGGAAAGCGTATTGGCGCAATACCTTGGCACGGTCCGCGCGGCGCATTATCGGCATACCTACCCGGCCATGTTTGAGGCCGACCTGGTGATCGCCGATGAAGGCCTGCCCGCCTATGGCCAGGTGCGGGCGAGCGAAGATGCCATCGCTCGAATGCTCGCGCCAATTCTCGACCGTATGAGAACAGAAGGTGTGATTTAGCGGATCTCGCGTTACACTCGTCAAGATGAAACGGTTTCTTTCTATATGTCTCGCTGCCCTCGTGTGCTCGGGATCGGCTTTTGCCTGCAATATTGCCGAGGACCAGACACGGGCGCAGATTGCCGACTATGTTCGTATTGGGCTCGCGTGTGTGGATACACCGCCTGATGGATTTCGTTTTGATGAAACTGTCGAGCAGGCCTTCATCTCCAAGATGAACGCAGAGCGTGAACGCAAAGGCTTGCATGCCTTAAAGCTACGCGAAGAATTGCGACCGGCGGCGCGCTTTCAAAGCCTGGATATGGGGATGAACGAATTCTTCGCACATCAGAGTCCGGATGGCCGCCGCGCGGCGGCGCGGATTGCGGCCTTCGATCGAACCCTGCTGGCGCAGAGCACCGGCGAGAACATTGCGGTCTTCGGACCAGCCAAATGTTATGACCAGAATGACAACCAGGTCTCCTGCTTCAATCTTCCCGGGTTTAAACTGCCTTCTGCAACTGATGTGGCTGAAGATCTGCATCAAAAACTAATGGATAGCGAAGGTCACCGAGCCAACATTCTGTCTGAGGATTTCACCCATACAGCCGTTGGCGTCGCGCGCACCGATTCAGGCTTCTATGTCACGCAGCTCTTTGCCAATCCTGTTGGCACCCTGACGGCGCCAATGTCAACCGCATTTGAGGTCAATGGCGCGCTGAATTTGACACCCGATCTCGGCGGTTGGCGCGTCGCCCATTATGAGGTGATAGATTCAGATGGTGACCGGCTCGAATTGAATACAGATCGGTTGAAACGTATTTCCCCCGGCGAGCTGACCCTGGTCGTGCGCGGCGAAAGAAAAAGCGAAGATGAGCGCGGCGGCCGCACATATATCGTGACGGAATGGCTCAATCTTAGCGGCCCTTCCTTCACCTTGCGGGCTGCTAAAGGAAGCTAGCGATCTCGCCGATTGGTTTTTTGACCAAGGCGTGATTTGGCACCATCGCGTCATCCGCAGGATATCCAGCGACCAGGATCAGGAACGGCTTTTCGGTTTCAGGTCGATCGCAAATCCGATTGAGAAATTTCATGGGATTGGGCGTATGGACGAGCGTTGCGAGACCAGCATCGTGACACGCCGCAATCAGCAAGCCCGTCGCGATGCCGACACTTTCATGGATATAGTAATTCTTCTTGTCCTCGCCCTCACGAACACCGCCTCGGCGTTGTGCGAAAATGCAAATCAACCACGGCGCAATTTCCATATAAGGCTTGTCCGCATCGGTGCCGATCGGCGATAGCGCGTCAATCCATTCTTGCGCCGCCCGCCCGGAATAGAATTCTCTTTCCTCAACTTCTGCCGCAACGCGGATGTCGGATTTCTTTTCAGTTGAGCCAACACACGCAAAATACCAAGGCTGATGATTGGCGCCGCTGGGGGCTGTGCCCGCTGTCAGGACACAATGCTCGATAATGCTTTGCGGCACGGCTTTATCGGAAAATGCGCGTACCGATCGGCGGGACTGCATTTGCGCATGAAACGCGACCGCGCGGGCCTGCATTTCGGCTTCTGGATAATGCGGAAAATCTGCGCCCAATGGAACGTGAGTGTCTGGTGTCGTCTTCATCTTCGTCCTGCGTCGGCCCCGCGCTTATAAGCTTTGGCTAGCCATTGATTGACCTTTTTCTCGTCCGCCGTCTTGGCTTGCGCAAAATGCGAATAAGAAGTG
Source organism: Pseudomonadota bacterium (assembly GCA_039030525.1). Lineage (GTDB taxonomy): Bacteria > Pseudomonadota > Alphaproteobacteria > Caulobacterales > Hyphomonadaceae > Henriciella. The sequence continues at coordinate 2,191 of JBCCDZ010000344.1, forward strand.
ACTTTAACGCCGGTAAAGCCAAGCACCTGTTTGGTGATCCGATGGCGGTGGGCGTTGCCATACATCAGTCGCATGAAGAAGCCCGGCGTATCGGCATTTACAAACACGTCGGCTGTGCGGCCTTTCAATAGCCGACCCCACCAGGGATCATCATCATGATAAGCGAAAGTGATTCCGGGCAAGAAGGTCCGATCAATCACCGCTTGCATCTTAGCTGGCATGCCGCCCCACCACATCGGATGGAACCAGGCCAAGTGCTCGGCCCATTTCGTGTTCTCGAGAAACTTAGTCAGGCAAGGCTCGTGTTCTTTGCGCTGCTTGTAGCCATGCGTGAGGTCCATATCGAACGCCATGTCATGCAAGTTCATCCGCCGGATCTCAGCGCCTTCAGATTCTGCGCCGCGTTGATACGCGTCGGCCAAAGCCTCACTCAAGGACGTATCGTTCGGGTGTCCGACCCAGATGAAGAGCTTCGTGGCCAAGACTTAGTCCTCCGGTAGCTCCGGAACGCCGACAGCATGGAATCCAGCATCGACGTGCAGAACCTCTCCGGCAATCGAGTGCCCAAGGGACGAGAGCAGATATAGCGCGCACCCGGCGACACCTTCCATCCGCGTGTCTTCTTTCAGAAGCGACCAATCCTTGC
>JBCCDZ010000345.1:0-2831 GCA_039030525.1 Pseudomonadota bacterium
CTGACATGCGCCGAGCGCGAGCAGAATCGTCGAAAGGGCTAAAATCCGCATATGTGATGCCTTGTCACTCTTGCCTCGTATGCGAGGCTATCCATTTAACGTCGAGAGTGTTACCGGGCCATGGCAGGGCAGGCAACGCCCTATCTGCGTCGCAATCATGAGGACACTGTAAGGTCATGAAGCCGCTGACTATTCTTCTCGCCGCGCCGCGTGGCTTTTGCGCCGGAGTCGACCGCGCCATTCAGATCGTTGAAGAAGCCCTGGCCAAATGGGGCGCACCGGTCTTTGTTCGCCACGAAATCGTACACAATGAACATGTCGTCTCGCGGCTTGAGCAAATGGGCGCGGTCTTCGTCGAAGAACTGGATGAATGCCCGGATGATCGCCCCGTCGTGTTTTCCGCGCATGGCGTGCCAAAGGCGGTGCCGGCTGCAGCTGCCGCACGCGATATGGTTTTTGTCGACGCGACCTGCCCGTTGGTCTCAAAAGTTCATGTCGAAGCCGAGCGCCATCACAAAACAGGACGTGAAATTGTCCTGATCGGCCATGCCGGACACCCTGAAGTCATTGGCACGATGGGCCAATTGCCGGATGGCAGCATGACGCTGATAGAAACCGTGGACGATGTCGCCGCGTTCGAACCGCGCGACCCGGAAAACGTAGCGTTCGTCACCCAGACAACCTTGAGCGTTGATGACACGGCTGAAATTGTCGGCGCTTTGCAGGCGCGCTTTCCAAGCATTTCCGTCCCGCACAAGGAAGACATTTGCTACGCCACCACCAATCGCCAGGAAGCGGTCAAGGAAATGGCGAAACGCGCACAACTATTTCTGGTGATCGGGGCAGAAACCTCTTCAAACTCCAAACGCCTGGTTGATGTCGCCCTGCGCGCAGGATCAGAAGATGCACGGCTGATCGCCAGCGCCGAGACTATTGACTGGGCCTGGTTTGATAAGGTCGAGACGCTCGGCCTGACTGCCGGCGCCAGCGCCCCGGAAGACCTGGTCCAGGGCGTCATCGCCGCATGCCGCGCGCGCTTTGATATCCAGGTTGAAGAAGTCACCACAGCAACAGAAAGTGTCGTCTTCAAACTGCCACGCGTCCTGGAGCGCGTGTAAGCCCGCAACACCGGTCCGATTGCGACTCGCGCGCAGGGCGGCTATAGCCCGCCGCAACTGATTGATTCTTGCTGTTTGGACGCCTGACATGATCCCACGCTATGCCCGCCCTGCTATGACCGCCATCTGGGAACCGACCAGCAAATATGGCATCTGGCTGGAGATTGAGACCCTGGCCGCGGAAGCAATGGAAGAGCTCGGCCAGATCCCGGCCGGCACCAGCGCTGTGGTTCGCGAAAAAGGTGCGTTCGAAGTCGCCCGTATCGATGAGATTGAAGCGGAAGTAAAACACGACGTCATCGCCTTTCTGACCAATGTCGCTGAACATGTCGGCGAGCCAGCGCGGTTCCTGCACAAAGGCATGACGAGTTCAGATGTGCTCGATACCTGCCTGAATGTGCAGCTGGTCCGTGCGACGGATTTGATGATGGAAGGCCTGGACCGGGTCCTCGCGGCGCTCGAAAAGCGCGCCTTTGAGCACAAAATGACGCCAACGATTGGCCGCAGCCATGGTATCCATGCTGAACCGACCACATTCGGCATCAAGCTCGCCACGTTCCATGCAGAGTTCCAGCGTGCCAAACGGCGTCTTTTGACCGCCCGCGAGGAAGTCGCGACATGCGCGATATCCGGCGCGGTTGGCACGTTCGCAAATATTGACCCGCGGATCGAAGAATATGTTTCCGAGAAGCTCGACCTGACACCGGAGCCGGTCTCGACTCAGGTCATTCCGCGCGACCGTCATGCCGCCTATTTCGCCGCGCTTGGCGTCATTGCCTCATCGATTGAACGGCTCGCGGTTGAAGTCCGCCATTTGCAGCGCACGGAGCTGTATGAAGCCGAGGAGTTCTTCTCAAAAGGCCAGAAGGGCTCATCAGCCATGCCGCATAAGCGCAATCCGGTGCTGACAGAGAACCTGACCGGCCTCGCCCGTCTGGTCCGCATGGCCGTCGTCCCGGCAATGGAAAATGTCGCCCTCTGGCATGAGCGGGACATTTCGCATTCATCGGTTGAGCGCGGCATCGGGCCGGATTCGACCATTCACCTGGACTTTGCGCTGCACCGCCTGGCTGGTGTGATCGAAAACCTGCTTGTGTATCCCGAGAATATGCAGGCTGTGATGGACAAAATGGGCGGTCTGCACAATTCGCAGCGCGTCTTGCTGGCGCTGGTCGAAGCCGGCAATAGCCGCGAAGACAGCTATCGCATGGTCCAGCGCAATGCGATGAAGACGTGGGCGGGTGAAGGCGATTTCCTGGATCATCTGAAAGCCGATCCTGATGTCACCGCGAAACTGTCTGACGAAAAGCTCGATAGTCTGTTTGATGATGCGTATCACTTCCAACGCGTCGATTATATTTTTGAGCGCGTGTTCGGACGCAGTTCATAACGCGTCTGTGACCATAAATCCGCCGCGGATATGCTAGAAACGCAGTCTGAGGAGATTTGTTGATGCGGACCCTGCTCGCGATCCTGTTCACAGTGTTGACGTTTGGCGCGTCCGCCAGCGCAGAGTCAGTCGTGAAAGTGATCAATTTTACCGCGGACTGGTGCCCGAATTGTCAAATCCTCAACCCCCGCTTGAATGAAGCGATTGAGGCCTTCCCGGCCGGCTCGGTCGAGCGGGTCGATCTCGATGTCACCCGCATCCGCCGCAATTCATCTGTGATTGAGCGCGGCCTGGTCGAAACCGAATTGCTGCAACGCGCTGAC
>JBCCDZ010000346.1:0-2829 GCA_039030525.1 Pseudomonadota bacterium
CCACAACGCGGCGACGCCGGTCAGCGTGCCGATAATCGCATTGCCAAGCCCCATCGTCATACTGGTAAGCGCATCCGCGGTTTCATAGCGGCCATTGGCGTGGCCGGATTTTACCGACCACCACTCAATCACGACCGACAGCACGAAGATTGGCGCGAATAGCGCTTCAATGGGAATTCCAGCGGGCATTAAAAAAGTCCAAATCGCTTTTTTTGAACTGGTTCACCTGGATGCGATAGCGGATCCAGGAGCCGACCGGATAACCAGAACGATCCTTGAACAATTCCACCAGCTTTGGGCAACTGTGGCGCTAAAATGGGATCCACGACAATGTCAATCAGCCCACCGAATGTGTTAGTCTTTGCAGAAATAAATGAGTGCCCCGTAAATGCATTCATGTTTTCACAGACGTCTAGAATTCGACCCGTAAACACAGCCTTGGCTTCTGGAGGGGTTCCTGCCGGCGCTTCATCAGAGAGAAATAGTCCGCTCGGGATGAAACTTTCGGCCGCCATTTTCGCACCGTCCGCAGAGTCGTGCGAATAGAATTCTTCTTCAGATGCAAAGAAACTGACTTCATGTGCGAAGGCTGCGAGTTGAACATCAATGATTTGTGGAAAAACGATGTCGCCGAGCAGGGAGCGATCCGGAAGATCGAATACGAAAGGATATTCCCCTGACTCCAGATCGTCGATGCTCGAAGGGTTGGCCCAGGCGTAGATGGCTCCATCTAGTTCGGAGTTGGGTCGTTCAACATCACTCTGCAATCCCACTCGGCGATGGCTTCTGCCATTAAAATGCGGGTTTACACCTGCAATTGAATTGTGCTGATCGACTTGTATCCAAAAAGCGGCACCACTGGGATCTTCATATAATAAATAAGTGCCATGTTCAGCGGGGACAACCGCAGCCACATCGATTAGAGAAGCGACCAGATCGCGGAGTTCTTCTTCGCTTGTTACGGGAAATCCGATGCTGGAGTAGTTGCTCATATGATCCCCTTATTGCGACGTTGACTATGCGATCGACCTGATCATATCGCTCGCTTTTTCCGCAATCGCAATGGTCGGCGCGTTTGTATTGCCGCTGACCAGGCGCGGCATGACCGACGCATCAATCACGCGCAAACCATCAACGCCGCGCACCCGTAACTGGTCATCAACGACCGCCATCGTGTCTCCGTCCGCGCCCATTTTGCAAGTGCCGACCGGGTGATAGATGGTGCCGCCCGTTTCGCGGGCAAAGCTGAGCAGGTCTTCATCCGTCTGGAGCTCGGCGCCTGGCTCCATTTCATGCTCGATATATTGCGACAGGACATCCTGCTCCGCGAATTTGCGGGCCCAGCGCAGGCCTGCAATCGCCGTTTGTTGATCGAGCGGGTCGTGCAAATAATTCGGCAGAATGGATGGGTGCTGGTCATGTGCGGCAGCTTTGATGTGCACGCTGCCACGGCTTTCGGGGCGCAATTGGCACGGCGCGATGGTCAGGCCCGGTTGCTTTTCCAATTCCATATCACCGTCTTCGGTGAGCTTTTCCATATTCATGGTCGCGGGCAGGATATGATATTGCACGTCCGGCGTGGCGAGTTCTGGCCGCGTCTTCACGAAGGCCGCAACATGCGCCGCAGATAGGGTCAGCAGACCCTTGCGCTGTGTCAGATATTTGAACACTTCCCCAATCATAGCGAGGCCGCGTGATTGCTGATTGACCGATGGCGTGCCGGGTTTCAGGCGGTAGCGATTGCCAAGGACGAAATGGTCCTGAAGGTTTTCGCCGACCCCAGGCAGAGCAGAGACCACGTCGATGCCATGTTGCTGCAGCACATCGGGATGGCCAATGCCGGACAATTCCAGCAATTGCGGACTGTTAATTGCGCCGCCGGACAGAATGACTTCGGCGCGCGCTTTCGCCGTTTTGGTCTGGCCGTTCTGTGTATATTCAATCCCGACCGCGCGTTGCCCTTCAAACAGAACACGTGAGGCCAGGGCCTTGGTTTCAATCTGCAGGTTCGGGCGTTTCTTGGCTGGGTTGAGATACGCGACGGCGGCGCTGCATCGGCGCCCATTCTTGACCGTCAGCTGATAATAGCAAATGCCTTCCTGATCCTCGCCATTCACATCGCGATGTTCGAGGCCCATGGCCTCACCCGCTGCGATCACGGCGTCAGAGATGGGGTGTTTCTCAGTCACGTCAGAGACATTTAGCGGTCCGCCGGTCGCGTGGCCGTCCATGCCATCACGCTCCTGGTTCTGGCTGCGCAGAAAATAAGGATGCAGATCATCATAGGACCAGCCGCGCAGCCCCATCTGCGCCCAGCCATCATAGTCTTGTCTCTGTCCGCGAATATAGAGCAAGCCATTGATCGAGGAGGAGCCGCCCAGGACTTTGCCGCGCGGCCAGGTATGGACGCGATCATTGGTGCCGGGATCAGGCTCGGTTTCGTAGAGCCAGTTCACCTTTGGGTCCTTCAAGGTCTGGGCATAACCGACCGGAATGTGGATCATCATGGACGTGTCTTTGCCGCCCGCCTCAAGCAGCAATACTGTCGATGTCCCATCCTCGGTCAGGCGATTGGCGAGCACGCATCCGGCGCTGCCGGCACCGACAATAATATAGTCGAATTCAGCCATGTTTTCCTCCTCGGTCGATGTTTGCCACCGTGTCTTTCTTGGAAGATGACACAGGCGTCACGAATTGGAAGGGGCAGCTACACGAGATACACCTATAATAGATTTACTCCATTTTACTTCTGTAGCATCGGCGTTTAATACAGCGACTCCACCTTCATAAGCTACAGCAATGTCACCATTTTTCGAGACTTCTAAATCC
>JBCCDZ010000347.1:0-2827 GCA_039030525.1 Pseudomonadota bacterium
GCGGCAAAAAACGCCCTATTTAGGACGCCCACTCCTTTATCACCTGACTCCGGGTTTGCCGGCACAATCAATCTGTTCATGCACTTTCAACCCGTGCGATCGCGCGTTAGTATCGCGACTGATGCGATTGAGCATCTGGCGACGCTCGTCGAAAACTGAAATTCTGAAAGTTTTGAAACGAAGGATGAAGGCTTTTGGTTGAACTGTTTCGTCCGCCGAAAATTAGCGACTGGAAAATTGCGTTTCTTGGGTTCATCGTGTTTAGCGCCGTGGCTTTTCCCTTCGGGTTTTTCACCGGATTGTTTTCGTGGTCGCCCGAGCGAGACGTAACGGCCATTCTGCGTGTCGCTGTAATTGCGTTTGTGCTTCCGGCATTCGTCGAAGAAGTCGTTTTCCGAGGTCCCTTGGTGTCGATAAAACAAAATTGCGGCGCCGTTCCTCGATTTGTCATCGCGATTTCTTTGATCGCGTTCGTCGCTTGGCACCCAATAAACACGATCCTATTCATGCCCCAGGCGATTGAGTTGTTTCGCGATTGGCGCTTTCTCGTGATTGCCTTTTCTCTAGGTGTGACCGCAACCGCGATCGCCCTACGGTCTGAATCTATCTGGACGGCGATAATCTTTCACTGGAGCGCGGTCGTGGCTTGGAGAGCTTTCATGGGCGCACCCGCATTTTTGTAATCGTCAGCGTATTCAACTAGCTGCCTAAAATCTCCCGATCTAAACTGATCGACGTTTGTCCTCTATCGGAATCAAAGCGGACATAACAATCAAACATCGCGTGATAGAAGCTCACCAAGAGTGGCCATCCATTTGTCTCAAATCGATGGAATTCATCGCGTTCAACCGTGAGAGACCCAATCCACGTTCAACCCACCTGACGCCGCGTCGCAGGTTGAAAGTTCGAGGAGATTTTTGAACACTCTCCTAAAACATCTATTGAGGGAGTATCGACATGAAACTGGATCTCGCAAGTACGGCACTTTTGGCGCAGCTGGCGGCGATGGGGGGACCTGGCTTTCATGAGATGGAACCGGAAGAGGCCCGCCTTGTGGGGGGGGGAATATCCGAATCCTTTCCACCGGGGCCAGACATGGCATCCGTGCGAGATGAGACAGTCACGGGCGGTGACGGTGCGACATTTCGAGTGCGCGTCCTCTGCGCCATCGACACACCGCGGGCCGCAATCGTGTTTTATCATGGCGGCGGCTGGGTGCTCGGTGACATAGATCAGTATGACACGCTGGGCCGTCAGCTGGCCGCGCGCACGGGGGCGGCCGTGATCCTCGTCGACTATCGCAAAGCCCCTGAGCACCCGTATCCAGCCGCGGCGCACGATGCGTGGGATGCGCTGAAATGGGTGGACGCCAACCTCAATGCGATTGCCGGCAAACGTGTGCCCATCATTGTGGCGGGCGACAGTGCGGGCGGCAACCTGGCAGCGGTGGTCGCCCAGCGCGCAAAAGCCGAGAACGGGCCTGATATTTCCCTACAGCTGCTTGTCTATCCTGTCACCGATGCGGCAATGGATACGCCAAGTTATGCGAACCCAGACAATCAGTTGCTGCTCGACGCACCGCTAATGGAATGGTTCTGGGACCATTACGTCCCCAACAAGGAAGACCGATTAAAGCCCGACGCATCGCCTATACGCGCGGACGATCTCTCCGGCTTGCCGCCGGCATTGGTGGTGACCGCGGAATATGACGTGCTGCGCGATGAAGCAGAGGCCTATGGCGAAGCACTTAAGGCGGCGGGCGTTCCAGTCACTCTGAAACGCTTCGACCGGCAGATGCACAATTTCTTCGCCATGCCGGGCATGCTACCTGCTGCGGCAACCGCGCTGGAATATGTCGGCCAACAGATTGACCTGCACTTGGCAAAAAGCAGCGAGGTTGATGTGGTGATTGTCGGCGCTGGATTCGCAGGCATGTATCAGCTGCACAAACTGAGACAGCAAGGCTTGACCGCCCGCGTGATCGAGCGCGCCGATGATGTCGGCGGCACATGGTATTGGAATCGCTATCCGGGCGCCCGCGTGGATATTGAAAGCATGGCCTACTCTTTCTCCTTTGATGAGGACCTTGAGCAGGAATGGACATGGACTGAGAAATATTCGCCGCAGCCAGAAATCCTGAAATACGCGCAGCATGTCGCTGACCGCTTTGACTTGCGCCGAGATATCACCTTTGAAACCAGCGTCACGCAGGCGCTTTATGACGAAGACACGGCACGCTGGAATGTCCACACCGACACAGGCGAAGTGATCTCCGCGCAATATCTGATCATGGCAACCGGGTGCCTGTCGGCGATCAAAACGCCGGACATTCCAGGCGCTGAAACGTTTGCGGGAGACACTTACATCACGGGCAACTGGCCGCATGACGGCGTCGACTTTTCGGGCAAGAAAGTTGCCGTTATCGGCACCGGCTCCTCTGCCATTCAAGCCATCCCGATCATCGCAGAGCAGGCTGATGCGCTGACCGTATACCAACGCACGCCGGCCTATTCTGTGCCCGCCTATAATCGCCTGCTTGAAGAACCAGAAATCAAGGAGATGAAGGCCACGTACCGCACCTATCGCGAGGCGCAGCGCAATCACCTTGCGGGGATACCCAACCCGCCGCGAAACCTCATACCGGCCGCAGCCGAAGGCGGTAATGAGCGCAAGTCTCGCTTCGAAGCCGCCTGGGAAACAGGGATCCTCACAGCGCTGACGACGGCTTACACGGACGTGATCTCCAATCAGCAGGCAAATGATTACGTTTCGGACTTCATCCGTGACAAAATTCGCGCGCGCGTGAACGACCCTGAAACAGCCGAAA
>JBCCDZ010000348.1:0-2812 GCA_039030525.1 Pseudomonadota bacterium
CCGTCGACAGTGACGCGCACGGTGGCGTCGTCCTTGTCTTCAACCGTCCAGCTTTCAGGAAGGGTCAGGGGTAACTTGTCCCTGGCCATCACGAAACTCATCGGGCCTTGATCAGATTCCAGCGATGCATTCGATTGCCAATACAATTGATCGACATCAAAATGCGACGGCTCAACCCGGCGCACCAGAGTGCCTTGCAGGACATGGTCGCGATAGCGGTGTGCAACCTCTTCGGATGACAGGGTTTGATCAGTATCCGTGTCCGATGCTGAGAATGAGCCATCCGCATTGGCAGTGACCAGTTTCATCATCACAGCCAGACCGCAAAGCGTTTCGATCTGATCCTGTTGTGGCAATTGATCCAGCACCATGCGGCGAAAGCTCTGAAATCCAGACGTCCGTCCAGCGGCATTCACACCGCCCATACTGACGATAATCGGTAAACGCACGACGCACTCTCCTGTCTTGAATCGCGCAGCGGCTCAAAACCGCCTTTAGAATTGCGCCCACTTCGCCCGAGTTTGCAGTGGGATGCAATGGGATAACATGCGCGAAAATGGCGCTCGTTCAGAATCGCCAGTGTTTTTTGTGCAATGAAAAAAAAGAAAATCCTGGCGGAGGAGGAGGGATTCGAACCCCCGGAACGCTTGCACGCTCAACGGTTTTCAAGACCGCCGCATTCAACCACTCTGCCACTCCTCCGCAGCAGGACGCTTCCTTTTCAACAGTCCGGACAAGATTGCAAGTCCTGTCATGAAATTGCCTGCATTTGGTCGGTTTATGGTTAATCAGACCTTGCTGTCGATGAAGGCAAGTTTTGCTTTCCATTCACCGGGTGTGCAGCTTGGTATGGTAAACAAATACCTCGTCGACGAAGAGCTGAATGCTCAATCTGCCTGTTCTGGGCAGGGACCACAGAATGAGGTGACCTATGAAGACGTCTGTTTCCCGCGCCCTTGGCATGGCCATTGTCGGTGCGTCCTGCATGACATTTGCGCTGGTTGGCCCAGCCCAGGCAGACCGCCGCGCGGCGCCGATTGTCTATGCGGATACGGAAACAGAATCATCAACCGAACCGGCCGCTGCGCCCGTGACCCGTGCTTCTCCGGCCATCACCGAAAATAGCCGCGTCGAATTTCAGTACCCAACCCAGGGCGTTGCAGCTTCCGAGCCCGCTAAAATTGTCGATCGCGCTTCGGATACTGCTTTTTCTTTGAATGTCTCGCCGCCGCCTTTTGAACTCAAGGCGACATCGCCGACCCAGCCGATTCGGATTGCATCCGTCGACGCGCAGAAAACAGCCCGCACTGGGAAGCCGCTAACATTGAGCCGGGTCCAGGCAAATCGCGACGCCGAAATCCGCGAAGAGCGTGGCCGCGCGGGTGTCTACATGGATGGCTTTGATGGCCAGCCGACCGCGAATGGTGAGATTTTTGACGAGACGGCTATGACCGCAGCGCATCCAAGCCTGCCTTTGCCAAGCCTGGTGCAAGTCATCAATGAAGACAATTCACGTGAAGTCGTTGTCCGCGTGAATGATCGTGGTCCATTTGACGGCAAACGCGTGCTCGAACTCTCGCCGCGCGCGGCCTCCGTACTCGGCGTATCGGAAGGCGGATCTGCCGCAGTCCGGATCCGGTATTTGGGACCCGCGCCTGTGCAACAGAATCCCGAAACTTATGCGACGACAGGCATAGAAGATGAGGCGATGCCGCCAGTTATTGCCCAGCCCGTGCAAGTTTCTGCCGGTTTTCAGCAAGTTTCTGCCGCTGTTCAGCCAGCTTCTGCACGCGCTGGTCAACCTGCGCCGGTTCGCGTTGCGAGCTTGAGCGTGGCGTCTGCCCAGCCAGCAGGGAATGTCTTTATCCAGGCTGGCGCCTTTTCTGATATCGCCAATGCGCAGCGCTTGACGACCAATATCGGAGCTCGCTTGCCTGTGAAAATCGAAGAAGCGCGCGTCAATGGCGGCGACTATTTCCGGGTGCTCGTCGGGCCATTCTCAGACCGAGATGTGGCCGAGCGCGAACGCCGCGATCTCTCTCGTTCCGGCATTGTCGACGGGTTCTTGACGACACGCTAAACCCGGCGCCGCTGCAAAGATTGACCTTCGCCACGAACTAGCCCTTCTTCCGCGGCAGGAAAAAGGGCTAAGTCTTATTGGCGAAAGGATCCGACATGCACATCTTGCGCAATATTTTCCTGTTCCTGACAGCGCTCATTCTGCCAGTCTCTGTCACCGCGCAAATCCTTGAATCCGATGCTGATTATGCCGTCATCATGGATCATGAAACGGGTGAGGTTTTGTGGTCGAAATCCGGTGACGTGCCGATGATCCCGGCGTCAATGACAAAGATGATGACCGCCTATTTTGTCTTCGACCTGATCGATCAAGGCGAGATCACATTGGATACAGAGATGACGGTCAGCGACGATGCCTGGCGGCGAGGTGGATTTCCATCCGGGACCTCAACCATGGGGTTACGGCCAAAAGAGCGACCAACGGTTCGTGAGCTGCTTCAGGGCATGATTGTCATGTCCGGCAATGATGCTTGTATAGTGCTGGCGGAAGGCATTGCCGGGTCCGAAGCCGCGTTCTCACGTCAAATGACAGAGCGCGCACACGAGCTTGGTTTGAACAGTGTCAATTTCGTCAATGCGACCGGCCTGGAAGGTGAGGGCCATATCGTCTCTTCCATCGATCTCGCCAAACTGGCCCGGAAGATCATCGACGACTATCCGCAATATTATGACTGGTACAGCCAGGACTCCTATACCTGGGGCGAGTATACCCAAGCCAATCGCAACCCGTTGC
>JBCCDZ010000349.1:0-2808 GCA_039030525.1 Pseudomonadota bacterium
ATGACACCGCGCAAACTGCGAGCAATCCCATCAGAAACGGGAGCTTCAAACAAACGCTCGCAATCTCACGCAGCTTCCAGATCGTGCCTGCCGCCGCCACAGCGTAAATGGGGAGCCAAAGATAACGCAGCAGTGGAGAGCCGTCTGAGGATTGGTCGCTCGACACCAGACGCGGGAGAATGCCTTCACTGAATACCAATAGAACGATGATCAGAAGAGCGAACTCGGCCCGCCCGACCGGGCTGTAAGAAGAGGCGCCGCCGGACCTAGGCGCTGAAGCGGTTTGCGAGCCTTGCATCGGCCTTCACTCTGTTCAGCACAGCCCCGAGGATGCGTCCGTTTTTGGCTTCAATCTCGCGGCGCGCGCCATCGATCTCGGCAGGGGTTGTTGCGTCCGCGCCAACGACGAGAATGGTTCCATCCGCAACGCCCGCCATGGTCACAGCCGCGGACGATTGCTCGAGCGCCGGAGCATCAATGATGATCCAGCTCGCCATTTGGCGCAGCGCCCGCCACCAATTTGGCGAGTCTTGTAACATCACGCGTTGACCGGGTTTGAGCCGTTCTCCGCGAAACCGGGTGACCAGAAGATTGGTGCGTTCAACATCATGCGCGGTCAGCAACTTGTCCTGTCGGGCGTCAGCAACGCGCGGCGTGACGGTGAAAATCTGCGATTGTTTGAGCGAGGCATCATACGCGCGCCCCGGCCGGCCAATGTCAGACGCGAAACCATTCTTGAAGCCATTAAAGGCAGAGTTGTTTCGAAAATCGAGGTCGACCAGCCAGACCGGTTTGTCGGACCGCTGGGCGGCGACGCACGCAAAACTCGCCGCCATGCTCGTGACGCCCTCTCCCACGCGGGCGGATGCAAACATCAACACACGCGCACTCGCCGGCGTCGCGCCAAGGCGCGTCGCGGCGCGCCAGACCGGGCCGAGGTCATTGCGAAGGTCGTGCATGAGCGACTACACCGAGAAACTTAGCGCTTAGCGCTATCATGATCTTGGTTAACGGGACTTTGCTAAATCTTTAGACCTAAACCGCGCGAACGGCCCCAAGCACCGGGATACCCGTTGTGTTCTGCAGCGAGCTGGGCGTTGAAAACCCGGAGCGTGTGAAGGTTCTCAGCAAACCTACGATTAAGGCCGTGAAACCGGCAAATAGCAGAGACAGAACCGCGACGGGCAGTTTCAAACTGCTGCCTTCGATCGGCACCGTCGCAGGCTCGGTCACTTTCACGCTGTCGGCTTCTTGCGCCGTGATTCCAGCAACGGTGCCTTCGCGTTGCTCACGTTCCGCCACAGTGCGGATACTCGCTTCAATCAAATCGCGGTTGCGTTGAAGCTCGTTCCATTCTGGCTCCAGCACGGTGAACCGATTGAGCTTGTCTTCAACGGCCCGCAATTGACGGTTCAGCTCGGCGCGCTGTCCGGTAAGTGAATCCGCCTCAGCTTCAAACGTGTTGAGCGATGTTTCGAGCGCCTGATAGGTGGGGTTTGGACCACGGCGAACGGTCCCAACCGGCGAGTCTTGTTCGGCGAGGAACGTCCGCAGCTCTTCGATTTGCCGATCGATGGCCTGAACGCGGCGGCTGTCTTCGGTATAGTTCACTAAAGCTTGGTTGCGCTCAATCTCCAGTTCACGCAATCGCTGCGCACTGGAATCTTCGACATAGAGATCCTGCTCCGGATCCGTCGATTGCAATTGCGTGCGCGTGCGCGACACCTGCCCTGCGACCGCACTTGCGCGCGCATTGACGTTGAACAATTCCGTTGAGATCGCCGAGTAAAGGCTCTGGGCTGTTGAGCGCTCACTGCCAAAATCGCGAATGTCATTGTCCCGCAGGAATTTCGAAATTTCCGCTTCTGCATCGAGAAGCTCACTCTCGAAACGCTTACGTTCTGCCCGCAATTGATCGACAGGACGGCTGCCGAACAATTCTGCGCGGCGCTGAAGGTATGCGGCCATCGCAGCATTCAGGATCTCTGCCGCGACCCGCGGGTCTTTGTGCTCGAATCCAACCGAGATGATGTTCGAGTTCGGCGAGGCATCCGACCAGAAGTTCCTTTGCAGCGCATCGACGCCTTTTTGAAAATACTCGAATTCTACGGCAGCTGACAGAGCGGAGTCGGTCCGTGCGAGTTCTCTGTCGCGCGCTGCGGCCAGGTCAGGATAAATCCGCTCAAGCGGAAACCGCGACAAAGTTCGTTCAGCCACCAGCTGCGTTTGCATAATTTGCAACTCGCCCTGGATGATCTCCTGGATGCCTGGACCGGGATCAAAACTCGGATCACTGAGGATCGAGCTGGAGCGCACTTCATCGCCGGAGGTCACATAAAGCGCTGAGCGCGATTCATAGGTCTTCGGCATTTGAAACGCGAGAAACAGACCCAGGGCGAAAATCGGTAAGCCGACCAGGATCATGAGCCATTTTGCGCGCCAAAGCTGGAGCACAATGTCAGCAGCGCCCAGCCGCGGACGCGCCGGCACGAGGCCAGCGTCCGCCTGAACCGCCCCTGATGGGCCCCAGTCCGAAATGTCGGTCATCCGTATCGGCTCCGAACGCGCATTTGCTGGGATTCTTCATACGCGCTTGATACTTCCTTAAACATTAACGCGGACGCTGAAGCGCAGATAAATTCACCATAGAAATGCCCTATGAAACGTCTGTTTGGCCTTGCTTTGCTCCCGGTTGTTCTCTCAGCGTGTCAGATGAGTGCGCCGATTGAGTCTGACCCCTTCCCGCAAAAGGAATGGCGGCACGAGGATGGCGCGGATGCATTCTATTTGCTGGCGCCTGGTGATCAG
>JBCCDZ010000350.1:0-2801 GCA_039030525.1 Pseudomonadota bacterium
AACGTGCTGAAGGGCAAAAAGCTGAGCAATGTCCGCGCGTCCGGCACAGATGAAGCGGTGCGTTTGACTCCGCCGCTACAAATGACGCTGGAACGGTCTTTGGCCTATATTGCTGATGACGAACTGGTCGAAGTGACGCCGGAAAGCATCCGTTTGCGCAAGGTCCATCTCGACCCGCATGAGCGCAAACGCGCAGCGAAAGCATCGAACGCCTAGAACGGAACCTACAAAAGCCTGGATCACGTTGTAGACCGCGACGAGCTCGCTGTTTGGCAGGGTCCCATCCCGAATGACAAGGCGATTGTAGCTTTCAATTGTCCGGTCGACTGAGACATAGGGATAAATACGAAAAGCGTTGGGCGTGGCATGATCAAGGACTGGTCATGATCAAAAACGGCCGTGCTTTTCGTACCGTCTCGTTCGCCGTCATGACGAATCTACACGTCCGGGAACGAGGCTGAAGACGCGACATGAGACATTCAATCATTGTGAACAATCAGGAGCAGACGGTCGATGTCGCTTCTCACACGCCGCTCTTATGGGTGCTGCGCGATCAGTTGCAACTTATGGGGACAAAGTATGGCTGCGGCGTCTCGCAATGTGGGGCCTGCACAGTGCATGTTGACGGAGAAGCGGTGCGATCCTGCGTCTATCCCATCTCTGCTGTTGAAGGCGCTCGAATAACAACGATTGAAGGGCTCTCGCCGACATCTGACCACGCCGTCCAAAAAGCGTGGATTGAAAAACAGGTCCCGCAATGCGGCTATTGTCAGTCCGGGATGATTATGGCGGCCGCGGCGCTCCTGGCGCAAAATCCCAGGCCGACTGAGGAAGACATTCGCCGAGATCTCACAAATATATGCCGGTGCGGCACATATTCCGACATCGTGGAAGCGATCCGCTCTGTTGCGGAGGAGCCCAGCAATGACTAGTCCGTCGCGCCGCAGTTTTCTCGTCGGAAGCGCCGGGGTCGTTTTTACCATTCCTCTTTTTAGTGCGGCCTGTTCCGACGCTCAACACAGTCCCTATGAGGTAACGAATTCTGGCGGATTGCAGGATGCGTGGGTTCATATCGATCCATCAGGCGCGATTCGCATTCGCGCCGCGGCGGATGAGATGGGGCAGGGTTCTCTGACCGCGCAGCCGGTTATTTTCGCTGAGGAGCTGGATGCTGACTGGAACGACGTGACGGTGGAGTTTTCCGACCCTGACGAACTGGTTTTCGGCAATCCGCAACCGTGGACGCTCGGAATGATGCTGACCGCGGGCAGTTCTGCGGTTCCCGGCTATTTCGACAAACTTCGAATGAACGGGGCGCAAGTCCGCAAATATCTGCTCGGTGTCGCTGCCAAGCAATGGCAAGTGCCCATCGAGACATTGATCACGCAGCCGAGCAGAATTATCCACGAAGCGTCATCGCGAACAATGACTTATGGCGAAGCGGCAGGCCTGGCCGACGAAACGGCGGTACTGCCAGATCTATCGCCCGATGAATTGAAGTCACCCAGTGAATTCAGACTGATTGGAAGAGATATTCCGAGACGCGACGTGCCGTCCAAGATTGACGGCAGCGCTCAATACGCGATCGACATTGTCGTGCCCGATATGGTGCATGCCACAATCGTCCGGGCGCCGACCATCGAAGGACGCGTAGTTCGTGTGTATGACCGCCAAGCGCTCGCGATTGATGGCGTTATCGAGGTCGTGCAACTTGATGATATCGTCGCCGTCATCGCGAACACCTATTTTGCCGCCCTGGAGGGCGAGCGAGCGTTGAGCATTGACTGGAGTCAGCCTGAGATTGGGGGAGACTTGAATTCCAGCGAGATGTTGGAGACGCTGGTCGCAACGGCCCGCGACCTCACGTCGTCCGGGGCGCCAATTCAGGATACAGGCGATATTGAGAGCGCATTTGCGGAGGCATCCATTGTTCACGCCGCCGAATATCGGGCGGAGCATGTTTACCACGCACAAATGGAGCCGCTCGGCGCCGTCGCTTCCGTCATGGATCAAGGACAAAAAGTCGAGATCTGGGCGGGAACGCAGGCGCCCTCCCATTTGTTGCGATCGGTATCGACAGAGCTCGGCATCGAAAAAAGCGCCATTTCGTTGAACAGACTATATTCTGGAGGCGGGTTTGGTCGGCGCACAACCGAAGGTCAGGATTACATTCTGGATGCGGTGAGACTGTCGCGCCATTTGGCTCGCCCCGTGAAGGTCACCTGGAGCCGAGAAGCAGACGTGCGTGCAGGATGCTTCCGGCCGATGGCAGGACAAGTTGTGAGGGTCGCTGAAGATCAAAACGGTGACATTGCTGGCTGGCATCACCGGATCGCAGCGCAATCGACCTTGCGGCAGGCCGACCCCTTTAGATTCACCCGATATGCTGAAGTGCCCTACTTATCGAGCGCCGGGGTTGATACTTTTTACAGCATTCCGAGCGCGCGGGGCGAAATACTGGAACAAGCCGTCGGGGCCCGCGTCGCGCCTCTTCGCGGCGTATCTCTCCCGACCAATGAGTTTGCCGCGGAATCGATGATGAACGAGGTCGCGAGAGCCAAGCAAATTGACCCGATTGAATTTCGCAAAATACACCTGGCTCAGAACTGGGTTGCGATGGGCGTGCTAGAGGCCGTCGAAAAAATCAGTCCATGGCAGGAGCGCCCCGGGCTCGGCGTGTCTCTGGTCAGTCATGGCGGGTTTCGATATCGCTTCAGCTAAAACTGAATGCCCACGCCACCTTGGAGAGCTGTATTGGTATCGCCGCCGATAGGAATGAGCGCATTGCCGTAGAGGACGAG
>JBCCDZ010000351.1:0-2793 GCA_039030525.1 Pseudomonadota bacterium
CGTGCTGTTATCTGGCGGTTATCCGGTCATCGTCGATATCGATCCAAAGACCTTCAACATGGATCCAGCAGACCTGGCGCAGAAGATCGATGCTGTGAAAGCTGAAGGCCGCCTGACGCCGCGCGCGATCATGCCCGTCGATCTGTACGGTTTGCCCGCCGATTATTCCGCGATCCAGGCAGTGGCCGATGCGCATGGCTTGCGGGTGATTGCTGATGGCGCTCAAGCCTTTGGCGGCAAGGATCAAGGGCGTTGGGTTGGTAATATTGCTGAAATCACAGCGACCAGTTTCTATCCCACCAAAACGCTTGGTGGTTATGGTGATGGCGGTGCGATCCTTTGCCAGGACAAGGATTTTGCAGATCGTATGCGTTCGATCCGCTGGCATGGCACAGGCGATAATCGCAAAGAGTCTGTTCGGGTCGGAATCAATGGCCGCTGCGATTCCATTCAATGTGCTGTTGTGGCGGAGAAGCTTGATTTGTTCAAAGCAGAACGCACCCGCCGCATTGCAGCCGCTGCAATCTATAATGAACGCCTCGCCGGCATCGTCGGATTGCAGGAATCTCTGGACGGGCAAGAGAATGGCTATGGCTTGTACACGATCCGCGTGCCGAACCGCACCGCGGTTCGGGCCACATTGTCTGAGGCCGGAATTCCGAGCGGCATTTATTACGACATGGCGATCCATCAGATGCCTGCCTTCGCGCATCTGGCAGAATTGGGCAGTCTGCCGGTCTGCGAAGCGGCGGCTGAAGATGCATTGAGCTTGCCAATGCACCCCTATTTGTCAGAAGCGCAGGTGCATAAGGTATGTGATGTCCTGATTGCGGCGGTGCAGGGCTAAGTCAGACTTCTTGCGTTAGCTCAATCCCCTGATTGCGGACATTGCCCACCGCCCGGTCGACGGCCCAGGCATGCATGGCGTCGGTCGGAAATGGTTCGAACAAGTCTTCAACGTCACGATGTGATGTGTCGAGCCAGCGATCATAATTGGCTGGATCAAGAATGACCGGCATGCGCGTGTGCAGCCCGGCCATCAGGTCATTCGGGGTCGTGGTCAGGATCGTGAATGTATCGATCTCCGACCCATCAATCGTGGCGCGATCCCACAAACCGGCAAAGCAGAACCAGCGACGATTGCGTAGTCCAATCGCAAATGGCGTTTTGCTGCCTTTCGCGCCGGTCCATTCATAAAACCCACTGACCGGCACCAAACAGCGTTTGTGTCGGAAACTGCCGCGGAACGTATTTGATGTGGCAACGCCTTCACTTCGGGCATTGAAGGTTGAGAATTTCTTCTCGCTCAGGGGCTTGCGCCACCAGCTTGGCACCAGACCCCACATCGCGGGCGCCATATGTCGAACGCCTTCCGGAACCGCTTCGTCTTCGGTGGCGATGCGCACCACCGGCGCGATTTGTGTCGGCGCGATATTGTATGCCGGCTCGGGCGGGTCGATGCCAGCATATTCGAACAGGTTGAGATAGGAGCTATACTCCTCCCAGCTCACGCCATGGCGAAAGAACCGTCCGCACATTGTTTTGTTCCCTAAGCTCGCCTAGTCGAGCCGTACAACTCGATTTGGATTCATAATCCCGTTCGGGTCAAGCGCTTGTTTGATCGCTTTCATGGCCGCAGTGGCCGCCGGTGGTCGCAGCGATTCCAACTCATCGCGCTTAAGTCGGCCGACGCCGTGCTCAGCACTGATGGATCCGCCAAAGGCCATGGCTTGGGTGTGCACGATTTCGGTAATGCGGTCGGCCTGATTGATCAGAACCCTTGCGGCGGCATCGCTCGGCTCGCAGGCTGAGTAATGCAGGTTTCCGTCCCCGACATGTCCGAAGGCAATAATCTCTGCGCTCGGCGAGAGGTCGAGAATGGCGGCTTCTGTGATCTCTAGGAAAGCCGGTATTTGCGATACCGGAACGGCAACATCATGATTGATCGCCGTGCCATAAGCGCGTTTCGACAACGGAATGCTCTCTCGAATGGTCCAGAAACTCTGAGCCTGAGCCAGCGTTTCGGCGATTATGGCATCCTCCGCCAGTCCGGCTTCAAACGCCGCTTGCAGCGCTGTCTCCATCACATCGCGCGCATGGCTTTCGCGCGCCATGGAAATTTCGCACAAGACCCGCCACCGTAGGTCAGACGGATTTGGATCACGCACCTCCGGCATTTCAGAGCGCACCATTTCGATTGCATTGGCGGGAATGATTTCGAAGCTCGTGACTGTGTCGCCAGCATGATCGCGGGTCAAAGCGAGCAGCTCGACCACGTCCTCGGCGCTTTTGCAGCTGACCCAGGCCGATGCGCGCGCCACTTGCGGGAACAGTTTCAAGGTTGCCGCGGTGATGATGCCAAGCGTGCCTTCAGCGCCGGCAAAGACGTGTTTCAAATCATAACCGGTATTGTTCTTCCGCAAGCCAGACAGACCGTCCCAGATCTCGCCGGATGGTAGGACGACTTCCAGACCGAGGATCAAATCGCGCATCATACCATAGCGCAGCACCGCGACGCCGCCTGCATTGGTCGAAATCAAACCGCCAATGGTGGCCGTGCCTTCTGACCCCAGTGAGAGTGGGAAAAGGCGATTGGCGGTCTCTGCCGTCTCTTGTGCGATCACCAATGGTGCACCGGCTTCAATGACCAGGGAATTGTTGAACGGATCGACTTCGCGCACCTCTTGCATGCGGCGCATAGAGAGCGTGATTTCGCCATGCGGTGTGCCGGCGTCAACGAGGCCCGTATTGCCGCCTTGCGGTGTGATGGCAACGCCGTGCTTGGCGCACAGC
>JBCCDZ010000352.1:0-2791 GCA_039030525.1 Pseudomonadota bacterium
TACCCCTTCCATCCGTGGCATGGTCAATAAGATCCCGCATCTGGTCGAGATCATCGAAGAACGCGGCTAAACCGCTATAAATTTCAAGCTCTGAAACGCCGCGCTCTTGGAGTGCGGCGTTTTCTATTTGGAGTTTCCACTGGGTGGTTGCGCCGTCACGGCAAGCCCTAAACGTGCCGAATTCCTGACAGTTTTTGTCGATAGGTCAAGTAACGTGACGTTCTTTTAGATAGCGCCTTGCGTCCCATAATTTATCATGATTTTTGACCGAGTGGTCGAATTTGCGCCTTTGGAACCTGTCTTCTGATAGCGTGAAACGACTTGTTCAACGTATTTGAGTCTCGTTTTCGCATCCGCTTCAAAGGACCGGGTCGATGCCAATCGCATTTTTTACGTCACTTGAACTTGATTTAATCTACGCGGATTGGTCGGGCAGCATCAGCTTGTCCGTCTTTCGTCAGTCCTTCCAATCCTATCTGGCGGATCGCCATTACAAGGCGGGACGGCCGGAATTGATCAACACGGCGAATGTGAAAGAATTCGATGTGGATTTCAAAAAGGTCTGGGCGGCCTTGCGGCTGGTGAATGCGCAATCGCCGTTGCAAAAGACCAAGACACGCACCGTCGTGATCGCGCCGCAGGATGTCATCTTTGGCACCGCGCGCATGTTTCAGACGCTCGCGGAAAACGCCGATGGGATCAAGGTGGAGGTTTGCCGAACCGAGGCGGAGGCCTTGGCCGCGCTGAACCTGCCCTACACCAGCGTCGAAGCCATGTTGGACGCGGAAACCTTTCTGCCCCCGGATCCGGTGTCGGACCCATCTGAATTGGGCCCGACCTGAGCGGAGGCAGGGCTTGCCACGGTCGGGTGATCTGGCTATAGCCCGCCGGTGGCCCGTCCAAGGGTCATTTCAACAATCAAGAAATGCCGCGTCTGCCCAGATCGCTTCGGGGGCAGTTCCGGCTTAGGAGAAGCGATATGAAACTGCATGAATTGCGCGACAATCCCGGCGCGACCCGGACCAAGAAACGCGTCGGTCGTGGCCCCGGCTCCGGCAAGGGCAAGACCGCCGGGCGCGGGATCAAGGGTCAGAAATCCCGCTCGGGTGTGGCGATCAACGGGTATGAAGGCGGCCAGATGCCGCTCTACCAGCGTCTACCTAAGCGTGGCTTCAACAAGCCGAACCGCAAGGAATACGCCGTCGTCAATCTGGGTCTGATCCAGAAGTTTGTCGAAGCTGGCAAGCTGGATGCGAAAGCCGAGATCACCGAAGATGCGCTGGTCGCCTCCGGCCTGGTTCGTCGGAAGCTCGACGGTGTGCGCGTGCTGGCCAAGGGGGACATCTCCACCAAGGTGAACCTGTCTGTCACCGGCGCCTCCAAATCGGCCATCGACGTGGTTGAGAAGGCGGGCGGGAGCCTGAAAGTCGCGGGCGCGGCTGCGGCGGAATAACCGTTAGCGGTTTGACGCCTTGTGAGCGGCCCACGCGCCGCTTACATAACCCCAAAGATCGCGTCGTGGCGTGCCGGACCTCCGGTCACTCGGCGCTATGCCCATTTTAGAGAGGCGGCATGGCATCAGCAGCGGAGCAAATGGCCTCGAACATGAGCTGGAGCGCATTCGGTAAAGCCACCGAATTGCGGCAGCGCATCTTCTTCACGCTTGGCCTTCTGATCATCTATCGCGTCGGCACCTACATCCCCGTCCCGGGGATCGACGGGGTCGAACTTCGCGCCTTCTTCGATCAGGCGGCGGCGGGGCTCGGCGGCGTGTTGAACATGTTCACCGGCGGCGCGCTCAGCCGTATGGGGGTCTTCGCGCTCGGGATCATGCCCTACATCTCGGCCTCGATCATCGTGCAGCTGATGGCGGCGATGGTTCCGAAGCTGGAACAGCTGAAAAAAGAAGGTGAGGCGGGCCGCAAAAAGCTCAACCAATATACACGCTACGGCACCGTGGTGCTGGCCACGGCGCAGGCTTATGGCCTCGCGGTGAGTATGGAATCCGGTGGTTTGGCCTCCGATCCCGGTTGGTTCTTCCGCGCGGCCTGCGTGATTACGCTTGTGGGCGGCACGATGTTCCTGATGTGGCTCGGCGAACAGATCACGCAGCGCGGTATCGGCAACGGTATCTCGCTGATCATCTTCGTAGGCATCATCGCGGAAATCCCCGCGGCTCTGGCACAGTTCTTTGAATCCGGCCGCTCCGGTGCGCTAACCACCACCGCAACGCTCGGCGTGATCTTCATGCTGATCGCGACGCTGTTCTTCGTCGTGTTCATGGAGCGATCCTTGCGCAAGATCCACATCCAGTACCCGCGCCGACAGGTCGGGATGAAGGTCTATGACGGCGGGTCGAGCCACCTGCCGGTCAAGGTGAACCCCGCGGGCGTGATCCCGGCGATCTTCGCCTCCTCGCTACTGCTGTTGCCAACGACGCTAACGACATTCGGTGGCGGCCAATCCTCCGGTCCGATCATGGGCTGGATCCTTGCGAACTTTGGCCCCGGGCAGCCGCTCTACCTGTTGTTCTTTGCGGCGATGATCATCTTCTTCACGTATTTCTATTCGCTGAACGTGTCGTTCAAACCCGATGACGTGGCGGACAATCTGAAGAACCAGAACGGCTTCATTCCCGGCGTGCGCCCCGGTAAGAAGACGTCCGAGTATCTGGAATACGTCGTCAACCGCGTGCTGGTGCTTGGCTCGGCCTATCTGGCCTTTGTCTGTCTCATGCCCGAGATCGTGCGAACCAACCTCGCCATCACGGCCTATTTCGGCGGCACCTCGA
>JBCCDZ010000353.1:0-2738 GCA_039030525.1 Pseudomonadota bacterium
CTGTTGCTTCATGTGCGCCATCATGGCCTGACTGGCTTCCTGCATGCCTTTCACAGACGCACGCGTGCTGGCCGTCGAGGCTTCCATAGCGCCGCGAGTCAGCGATCCCATTGAATCAGTATCTGGGAAGAAACTTGAAAAGGCGTCCGCATTGAACGTGCTGAATGGGAACGTGAACGGGGAAGCAGCTGCTGTCATGATGTCTATCCAATTAGGTTACGCAACGGAATATACGTCAGGTTTGAGCAATTGCAACAAAAAATTGTGCACTGCACAAAAGTGTTTTTTGTCGTTCATGAAGGCGTAAGGAATGGCGGCTGAATCCTAACAAAAAGGCCATGTGCATTTACCACTAGATAACCTTATGAAACGATCCTAGAGTTTCCTCGGGTCGCCGGGGCAGACCTGACCGGAGGAGCCCTGCATGGCCGTTAAAGCCCGAGCGTTGATCTTGAAGTCTGCATTTGCAGCCGCTGCGATGATAACGCTGGGAATGGCGCCTCATGCCAGTGCTGAAAAGTACGCCTCCATCGTCATTGATCTTGAGCGAGACCAGGTCTTGCACGCCCGTCATGCCGATGCTCCGCGCTATCCCGCATCCCTGACCAAAGCGATGACTTTATATATGCTGTTCGACGCCATGAAAGCGGGCGAAGTTCGGCTTTACGATTCTCTACCCGTGTCGCGCAACGCAGCGAAACAGCCACCCTCTTCCTTACGCTTGAGAGCTGGGACAACCATCACCACCCGGGATGCGATCAACGCGCTGATTACCAAATCAGCCAATGATGTCGCCGTTGTTGTCGCAGAACGCCTGGGCGGAACCGAAGAGCGGTTTGCGACCCTGATGACGGCGAAAGCGCGTGCCATGGGAATGGAAAAAACCACGTTCAAAAATGCCTCGGGTTTGCCGAACTCACAACAATTGTCGACGGCCCGCGATATGGCGGTTCTGGCGGAACGGTTATTAGAAGATCATGCCGACTATTATGGCTATTTCTCCAATAAGAAATTTTCTTGGGGCCGCGCGACGTACAAGAACCATAACCGTCTGATCGGTAATGTGATGGGCGTTGATGGCATCAAGACAGGCTATACGCGTGCGTCCGGGTTTAATCTCATGGCCAGCGCAAAGCGTCGCGGTCGCCGCGTCGTTGCGATCATGTTTGGCGGTTCGACCGCTCGCTCGCGCGATCAGCACGTCACCGATCTGATCGAGGCAGCGTATAAGAGTTTCGAGCCCAGTGATGACGCGCCGGAGGTTAATCTTCGGCTGACTTTTAGCGATGTGCAGCCACCGATTGATCCGGATGGTGCCGCGTTACCCGTTTTGAATGGGCGCGTCTTCGGAGCCGGCAGCGTCGTTGCCGAAGGGGATGAGGGCTCTAAGCCAAATTAAGTTCGCGATTGAGGCGCCTATGTTCGGACGACATTGGATAGGACTGTTTGCTATTTCACTACTGGCCGGCGCGCTGAATGCCGCTGCGGCGCCGGTGGATTATGAAAAACTTGATGAGCGCCTGACGCGATTGTCAGGACAGACGGAGATTGTTGGCCTCGCCGTCGCAGTCATTGAAGATGGCGAGATCACTTTTGCCGAAGGTTATGGCGAGACCCGTCTGAATGGATCGCCTGTGACCAAGGATACCGTGTTCCGATGGGCATCGCTTTCCAAAGGGGTCGCGTCCACGACGATTGGAATTCTCGCCGCAGATGGCGACCTGTCACTGTCCGACACGATCTCCAAATTCAATACCTCTCTTCGGCTGCCGCTGGGCGGCGAAAAAGTCGGGACGCTTGAAGACTTGCTGTCACACAAGATCGGGATTGTTCCAAATGCCTATGATACGCGATTGGAAGATGGCGGAGATCCTGCCGACATTCGCAAATTGCTCGGCAAGCTGAAACGAACCTGTCCGGTGGGCGATTGCCATACTTATCAGAATGTTGCATTCGATGCAGTTTCCGAAGTCGTCGCCTCTGTCCGCGGCATCCCATTTGAAGAAGTGGTTCGGATCGAACTGTTTGAGCCGCTGGGCATGCAGGATGCGAGCTATGGGCTCGAGGCGCTGACCAATTCATTCTCCTGGGCCGAGCCGTATCGCAAGCGTCGGAGTGATGTGCGCCCGGTCCGGCGGCCGCTGAAGCGGTCATACTATCGCGTGCCCGCTGCTGGCGGCGCGAACGGATCTATCCTTGACCTGGCGCGATTTGCGCAGGCCCAAATGGGATTGGAGTTGGACGTTCTGTCGGATGCTACTCTGACAGATTTACACACACCCCGCATCTATACCCGGCGCGAGCAGTCGAGTATGAGCCGGCGATATGGCGGCCATTTGCGCGATGCCCGATATGCGCTTGGGTGGCGTGTCTATAAATATGGCGCGCTCGGATATCGCGTGGTCGGACATCGCGGCGCGGTGGATGGCTATCGCTCGCTGATTCTGTTTGATCCAGAGCGCCAATCCGGCGTCGTCGCGCTATGGAACTCAAACGCACGAGACCCGGTCGGCGTGCAATTCGAAGTCATGGATATGATTTACGATTTGCCGGAAAAAGACTGGATGAAGCTCGACATTGATCGCGGCTAAACGCCCGGAGTGTCGCCTGCGTGTTGTTCGCTCTTAAGCGGCTTTCCGTCCAGAACCCGTCAAGACTTTCGCGCCGTCACCGATAACCGGCGCGTTCTTCTGATCCTGCGAACGAACCTGCCAGTGCCGCTGGTTACTTTAGTATAC
>JBCCDZ010000354.1:0-2737 GCA_039030525.1 Pseudomonadota bacterium
GCAGCGCATCCTCTTTCCGATCGACCAGAACGACATTCATGCCAGCGGCCGCAAAGCGACCTGCCGCTTCCAGACCGATGCCGCCCGCGGCGCCTGTCACGACCGCAGTGTTTCCAGATTTCAACCAGTTCATGAGCCATCTCTCCCTGCGCTCAGACGCGCGATCAGGGTCGGCACGTCATATTCATCATCCCCGTCATAGCGCGGTGCGTTACGCGCATAAGCGCCTTCAATCTCGTCATGGATCGGTTTGATCCGCTCAATATTGTAAGCATGTGTGACAACATAGAATTCGCCAGCGGCGATTTGTGTCACGACTTTCTCGGCAAACGTATCGGCGTCCATCGCGAGCTGTTCTGATCCTTTGGTCATCTCTGAGGCGACGAAACCAGGCACGATCATTCCGACCTGAATAAAGTCAGGAAAATCATCGCGCATCGCTTCGGTCAGCCCGCGGACGGCGTGCTTCGAGGTGATATAGGCGGCACTGTTTTGAACCGCGTTGAAGAACGCATTCTCTGACGCGACATTGTAAATGGCTGCCGGTTCACCCTGGGCGATCATGCGTTTGCCAAAACTCGCTGCACCATGCCAGACGCCAAATAAATTGACGTCGAACAGCCGGCGCATGTCATCCAGATCCACATCCGGCAGCGGCGCCCGACCAATGGCGATGCCCGCATTATTGATCAAGACGTGCGCGCCGCCATGGGTTTCCCAGACGAAGTCGGCAAAGGCTTCCATGCTTTCCGGTTTACCGACATCCAAGACCATGGCCGCCGCCTCGATGCCAAGCTCAGTCAGGCTGGCGAGTGCTTCATCGAGCCGGTTCTGCCGCGGTTCGCCGATGACGATTTTTGCGCCCAGCGCGCCGAACCGTTTTGCGAGGCCAAAACCAATGCCTGTCGCGCCGCCCGTGATGACGGCCACCTTGTCTTTGAAATCATCCATTCTTCTGCCTCCCGTGCTCGACCATCCATTGCACCGATGAAAGTGCTGGCAGTCTGTTTCTCGCCCACGCTTTTTTGAAAGACCGTTGAGGTCAAGCCATCACGCGGCGGCAGAACAAGGGTAGCGAACCTCTTCAAAAACGTCATATGTGGCATATGCAAGTCTACAATGACCCAAACGCAGCGCCGGAAAAGCCGCCCATTTTCCGCAAAGGATTTCCGACCATCATCGTGATTCTGACGGCCGCGATTGTGGCGGTGACGCTGGTGCAGTTCAACGCGTCGCCAAACCTTGAGAATTGGATGCTGTCGACCGCGGCTGTGGCGGGCGGCCCAAGTTTCGAAAACCTGTATCGGCCCTGGGGCGAATTTGCGCCTTATGTGCTGCACACGTTTCTGCACGGTGGCTCGTTTCATCTCATGATGAACATGGCCATGTTGATGGCGCTCGGGCCGATTGTGGCCAAGGATCTTGGTAATTCGACCAAAGGCGCCTTGCTGTTTCTGATCTTCTTTGCGCTGTGTGCGGCGGGCGGCGCGCTGGCCCAAATCGGCTGGTATGCGATTGATGGGACAGACGGAATTGCGATTGGCGCCAGTTCCGCGATTTCCGGCTTGCTGCCTGCTGTTGGCTATTCGCGCGGCGGCTTGAAAGGCGCCTTGTCGATCAGCCTGCCTTGGATCCTGATCAATGTCGGTCTGGCTTTCATTGGCGGCGATGTCGGTGTCATGAAGCTCGCCTGGGCGGCGCATTTGGGCGGCCTGGTCGCTGGCTTCAGCTTCCCCCTATTTGTGCGCCTCGCACAACCGGTGCGCTGAGGCCCCGAGCGCCCGTCTTGCGCAGCGCTTCGCGTTTAAACCGATACAGTTCAGCAGGTCGTCCACCGGTTCCGCTTTCCATTTCGCCAGTACCTTCGACCAGGCCGGTGCGGTCGAGCGCGCGGCGGAAATTCTGTTTATGCAACACTTGTCCGAGAATGGCTTCGACCGTGCCTTGCAGCGCCGTCAGCGTGAACCGATCCGGCATCAATTCGAACACGACGGGGCGATAGCGGATCTTCGCCCGCAACCGGCTGATCGCTGTCGCCAGGATGCGCCTATGATCTGACGCCATCGGCTCGCCCAGCTGCGTGTCGGGCACGGGCAGACCCCGGTCGCGCGCGCATTCCGCGACCAGGCCTGCCTCGTACAGCAATTCATAACGCTCCAGCACGGCTTCGTCTGGCCAGTCATTTCCGGCCAGTCCGAAGGCGCTTTCCGCACGCGACGAACGGTCCGGATTGCCAGCCGCCCAGGTTGCGAGTTTCGGCGCAATTTCCTGCTCGATAATCGCCGGCGGACCGCCGCGCCGATCCTCCCAGGGAAAGTGGCGATACCAACCGCGCCAGCGCGCTTCAAACGCATCCGGCAGACGTTCGGCCTCGGGCGTCAGCGCAAGATAGCCCACGCTGACAACACGCGCATCGGCGGGGGCGCTCAACAAGCTGGCTTCCGGGCTTTCGCGGTCCCGATCGCCGAATGTGTAAAGCTGTTCGACATAGCCGAGCTGGAAGCCAGTCTGCTGTTTCACCCAGCCGCGCAAGGCGAGCTCAAACGTCCGGTGCTGCTCTGGATCAAAGGCCCCGAAAGGCAGGGCCGTGACGCCATCTTCGCGCCGGTTGCCAGCACGCGCGGCTTCTGACCGTCAAAGGCAACAATCACAACAGACAGGCCAATGATCAGGCTCATGCAGGCGCCTCAATATGCGCCAGCAGCGCAACCGTGCGAGCGATGAATTCAGCCTGCGC
>JBCCDZ010000355.1:0-2733 GCA_039030525.1 Pseudomonadota bacterium
CGAGAATTATCAGATCTGCGGTCTGCAATCGCGCTTCGAGCGGCCCCCAAATGACCAGGTTTGGGTGTATGGCGCCGGTGGATACGGTCTGAAGCTGCATCTCACCTTGGAGCAATTCATTCCATAAGGCGGGCATTTGCGTGCCGAGCGGAGCGGTCAGCTCTGCCATGTCGCGAAACAGGGTTGAGAGCGCGCTTCCAGCGTCGCCCGCCCAGGGATGCGGGCTCGTTGCGAGCGCCGTCGCCAGTTCCGCGACATGCCGGTACCAATCCGTGCCTGAAAGGGCGTGTCCTGTCTCCAAGGGCAGCGCATTCAGGAGGGCGTTGAGCTGATCCATCAAGTCGATGATCTCGACCTTATCTGACTCAGAAATTTTGGCGCGATGCGGATGATCAGGCTCCGGCGCCCGTAAGCGCGCGATAAGGGCCGTCCAGTCTTGCCACGCGCGCGGTCCGCGCAGGAAAAATTTGTCGAGCTTTTGTATAGTTTCTTTTTGGAACTTACAGTGCGGATGATTCAGAACTGCCATCAACGCGACCGGATGAGACGGGTCCAGCATCCATTCTGCGATCAGCAGAGCAAGGCTGCCCCCGTCCGTTTGACTGAGTGGCAATCCGGCCGACGGCGCGACGTCTATTTTCCAGCGTTTGAGCATGGCACTGACATGCCGCGCTAATCCCGCATCTGGCGTCACCAGCGCAGCGGTTTGCCCGTTTTGTGCAAGTGTTTGCCGCAAAAGAACCGAAACGAGCAAGGCTTCCTGCGTATCATCTGCAGCATCAATAACGGTCAGCCCCTGTAGCGCGTCGCGGACGAAATCGGCAGGGTCATCATGTGTGTTGATGCTGGCGAGATTGGCGGTCCAGTCTGCTGTGCTTTGCGCCGGGGCCAGGGCCTGATGAATGAGGCGTCGCCGCGCAGTGTGCTGGTCAGGTTCAATCAGGCCGGGCCAGGACGCCACTTGGTCGGGTCGCAAGCCGAGCGCTTTCAAGGTCCGCGTCAGCGTAAATTGCGGATGCGATGGTGTCTCGGACACATGTTCCAGCGTGCGGGAATCGAGATCGGTATCCAGGCCCGGCAGAACAATTAGGCCATTGGGCATGGCCAGCGCGGCCTGCATCAGCAGGCGACTGGCGGGCGTTGCGCCGGTTGAACCGGCAATGATAACCGGCGCGTCCGGGGGAGCACTCTGCCAATGCTCTGCCATCGCACGAGCCGCTTCCAGACGGCGCGTATAAGGGTCCATTTTGGAAGACTCGGCTAAATGCGCCGGCCACTGTTTTGAGATAATCTCAAGAAATTCAAGCGATTGTTGCCAGTGTTTGGCGAGTTGTGCATTCGGCACCAGACTGTCCAGCGCCCCCCAGTCAATCTCCCCTGATAAAGCCGCTTGGTCGAGCAAGCGCGCCAACTCCTTGGCCGCGGCGAGACAAGCAATGGCCGGCATATGGCGGCCTGTATGCTCGAAATAGCGCATCACCAATTGCGTTAAGTCTCCGATACGCGATGCGGGAGAGATCACGGGCGGCAGGTCGGCCAACGCAGCTTCGGCACTTGGCGGCGGCTCGTCTGTTTCGAGGTCGCCAAGCGCGCGAATATTGGGAAGCAGGCAGGCTTTGCCGCCCGCCGCCTGATGCAAAGCGAAACCAAGTGCCCGTTCGGAGCGCCGGTTCGGAACGTAGATAAGCGCATCGGCAAGCGCTTCCGGATCGTTTTTCAACCCTGTTTCTTGCGCCAGGGTCCGGGTCAGTTCGGCGAGGAAGTTGGCACCGGCAGGGATGGAAAAGACCTTCGGTCCATCAGGCGCGAAAAGACCTGTCATGCGCCGTTGCACCTCAGCCAGAATTCCGCGTCTCTCAACGCGTCCGGATCGCCGACATGCAGCCAAAAGCGGTCAAGCTTGTGACCAAACATTCGACCTTTAGGAAGGATCTCATTCCAGATGCGATTGGCCGAAAACGGCTCAACTGGTGCAGAATCATATAGCTGCGGCTTCAGGATTCGCAGGCCAGCATAGGCCCATGGTGCAGCGGCCGCATCGCCGCGCCGCGTTAGGTGACCGTCATCATCGCAAAAGAAATCGCCTGCGCCCGGAAAGCCGAGGCATCTTTTCGTGTCGGCGAGGAGTAGGAGCTCATCCATGCGTTCCAGATTGAAACGAGCCGCCAGTTCGCGGATCGGGCCAGGCCCAGTGGGTTCCCAAAAGGCATCCGTGTTGACGACGAGAATGGGATCGTCGCCGAGTAAAGGCCGTGCCTTGGCCAGACCTCCGCCGGTTTCAAGAACCTGATCGCGCTCGTCTGAGATAATGATCTGCAAATCATGCCGGTCCTGCAAATGCGCTTCAACCAGATCAGCACACCAATGCACGTTGACGACGACTTGTCTGACGCCAGCTAAGACCAGATTATCGAGCAAACGATCAATCATGCTGCGCCCAGCGACTTCGATCAGCGGCTTGGCCGTGGCGTCCGTCAAAGGCCGCATTCGCGTGCCCATGCCAGCGGCGAGGACCATTGCTGTATGGGGAACCTCAATCACGCGCCTGCCTCCAATATGAATGGCGCGGTTTCATCGATGAAACCGCGCATGTCAGCGGCTGCCGGATGCGTCAGGTTACGCGTCAGCATTACCAATTGCCGCGGCATGAATGTTTCATAGCGCGGTTTGTCATCTCGTTTAATCAGACGTGCAAACACGCCAGCAATTCTCAATGCATTCAGCGTTCCGATC
>JBCCDZ010000356.1:0-2729 GCA_039030525.1 Pseudomonadota bacterium
AATCAGAAATTGCAGGGTCGGACCGATATATTGCATCATCCCAATGGTTGAAAGCCGCAAGCGTTTCGCCGCAATTGCAAATAAGATCAAAGGCGTCGCCGTGATCGGGCCTGCGGCAAGCAGCATCGGAATGTCCCAACCTCCATCACCCATCCAGCGCCCACCGGGCTGTCCGACGAACCAACCGAGCCAGAGCATAGCGAGCGGCGCCAGCACGGCAGCTTCAACGACAAATCCAGCGCGACTATCTACCTGCACCTGTTTGCGAATGACCGAATAGAACGCGAAGGTGAAACACAGAATCAGAGCGACCCAAGGCAGATACCCGAGGGCGCTGGTCATAACCGCAACGCCCAGAGCAGCGAGCGCGACAGAGACCCATTGTGCCGGGCGCAAGCGTTCGGAGAAGAAGACGGCACCAATCAGAACATTGATCAAGGGGTTGATATAATAACCGAGACTCGCTTCCATCACGCGCTCTTGACCCACCGCCCAGATGTAAACCAGCCAGTTGACGCCGATCAAAGCTGCGGACACGGACAACCAAAGGACGTGCTGCAAGGTCAGCGCCGCCCGTAATTGCTGCCAATTGCGGGCAATGACGATTAAAAGCAGCCCCGTCGGCACGCTCCAGACGATACGGTGCGCCAACATTTCTTCCGGGCGAATATGATCCAGCGCCCGGAAATAGAGCGGTAGACAGCCCCAAATTGTGTAGCACCCCAGGCAGCAGAGAAATCCGAGACGAAGATTAGAGGTCATATCGGGCCAGTATCGCCTTTCGATCCGGATAGCCACCCGCGGTTTGTGGTGACCCTTATGAGAAATTCTCGTGCTAAAAACCCGGCCCCAAAAGGGCCGGGTTTGCGAAGTGTTGCGAGAATTTGGTCGACTTACAAGTCGCCGCCACCCCAAAGGACAGAGTAAGCTTCGCAGTGGACGAGGACGCTATTGAAATCAGCCAGGTTCACGCCGGCGGGGACTTCGTATTCCTGCGTGCCTTTTGTAGCTTTCAGCTCGCCAATATTAATGGCGCCATTAATCGCCGTTTTTCCAGTGACATCAGATACGGTTTGCGGCGACAGGAAGATTTTAAGATCCGGGCCGTTGGCCGCGCGGAAGTCCTCAGCAAAGACGATGAATGTCTTGTCGCCGCGTTGGACAACTTCCCAAGCGCCTTTCAGTTTCTTTTTCTTCTTGACGAACGTGCCTGATGGCAATTCAGCAGCGACGGCAACTGACGCGTTTGCGGATTCAGCGAATGCAGCTGGGGCGGTCGCGACCATGCCAGTAAGGCTGACAGCGAGGGCGGCGGCGATGGGGGATAGACGGATCATGTGGGAGCTCCATTAGGATTTAAGTGTTCGGCCGGTTTTGGCTTGATCGCTATTTAGGAAATCGCTTGCGCACACGCCAATCACTGGTCTTCACAGGATCGTGCGTCATCTGTGAGGCCCGCATGCGGTATTGACTTGGGCACGCGACTGATGTGCCTTACCCCTCAGAAAAGCGCGGGCGGGGACGATGCAGCAAGGGGCCAAAACGTATCGTGCGTTTATCAGTTATTCCCAGCAAGACGCGAAATGGGGCAAACGCCTGCATCGCTGGTTGGAGACATATCGCATACCCGCAGGGATCATTGAGGGCGTAGACGGGCCTGTCGCGCTTGGTCGCTTCTTCCGAGACGAGGAAGACATGCCTGCGGCTCCGAATATTGCCTCGGTCGTTGAGAAGTCGATCGCGCAATCTGAAAATCTGATCGTGATTTGCTCACCGCGTTCAGCGCAATCAAAATGGGTCGATGCCGAGATTGAGAGCTTCCTCAAATTGCGACCTGACGGCAAAGCTTTTGCCTTCATCATTGATGGCATCCCGAATGCGGACGACCCCGCCGTCGAGTGCTTTCCTGATACGTTCAAACGCCGGGCGCCAGAAGCCGAAGGTGAAAACATGCCGATCGAGCCGCTCGGGCTCGACATCCGGAAAGATGGCGCAGAGCGCGCTTGCGCTCGGCTGGCGGCTGGATTGCTGGACATTGACTTCGACGCCTTATGGCAGCGCGACCGCCGCCGCGCAGCGCAGCGTCAGAGATGGCTGATCGGCGGAATGGCGGGCCTTACCGCAGTGTTTGCTTGCCTCGCCACCATCGCTGTCGTCCTCGGGCTGCAAGCCCGCGCGAATGCGCGCGAGGCGCATGATAATCTATCGGCATTCTTTGCCGAGCGCGCGTGGCAAAAGCTTGAGGAGGATGACACTTTGAGCGCCGCCCGATATGCGCTCGCCGGCATGCACCTATCGCCCAGAAACGCGCGCTTATATCAATCCGCGCTAAGTGCGATTCTGTTCGACACGGGTGGTCCCCTGCCACCGCTAACGCATGACAGCGCCGTTTATGGTGCCGAATTCTCGCCTGATGGAGAACAGATCATAACCGTAAGTGATGATCAAACCGCGAAAGTCTGGTCTCGGCAAACCGGGGCGCTTCTAGCGACGTTGGACAGTCACTCATCGCGGGTTGCTGTCGCTGACTTTTCGCCAGATGGGTTGCGGTTAGCAACCGGTGACGCCGCTGGTGACGTGATCGTTTGGGACGCGCAAACCTGGTCACCGATTGCCAAACTGTCGGATCATACAGATAGCATTCGATCCGTCGCGTTCGCGCCCTCAGGTGATCAAATCGTGACTGCCAGTTGGGACGGCTCCGTTCGATTATGGACAGGTCGCAGCGA